>CALUKF010000042.1 GCA_944321145.1 uncultured Odoribacter sp.
CTCCTCAAGTAGGACTTGAACCTACGACCTACGGATTAACAGTCCGCCGCTCTAACCAACTGAGCTATTGAGGAATTTTTCTCTAAAAGCGGTGCAAAGATAGCGGCTTTTTTGATACCTGCAAAATTTATGCGGAAAAAAATATGCACAATTTTGATTTTTGTGGATGAAAAAGTGCGGCAAGGATTTGGAAATGTGCCGGGGATGTCGGATTTTTGTTTGAAAATTATTTGACGTATGGATTATATGAAAGAAGCCGATGTCGCGCTGACTGTCTGCGACAAAGAGGGCAAGATTATCTACATGAATGACAAGTCCCGCAGGACTTTCCTGAAGCCGGGACGCGAAGAGTTGATTGGGAAAAACGTTCTGGATTGCCATCCGGAGCCTGCACGGTCGCAGTTGGCAGACATGTTGCAGCATCCCCGCAATAATGCTTATACGATTGAAAAGGGCGGGGTGAAAAAGTTGATTTTCCAGACCCCGTGGTATGACGGCGGCGAGTACCAGGGTTTCATGGAGCTTTCGATGGAGATACCTTTTGAGATGAAGCACGCGGTGCGGAAAGGATGAATGAACCGATAACAATATTATTAGTGGACGATATGAAGGTTTTATTATTAGGTAGCGGGGGGCGCGAGCATGCCCTGGCTTGGAAGATGGCGCAAAGCCCGAAGTTGGAAAAACTCTATGTGGCACCCGGGAATGCGGGGACAGCGCAAATAGCTGAGAACGTGCCTATCGCTGTGACGGATTTTGAGGCAATAGCCGATTTCGCCGCTGCCGAGGGCATTCATTTGGTGGTGGTGGGTCCTGAAGACCCTTTGGTGGGTGGTTTGCGTGATTTCCTGCAGAATGATTCCCGGTTGGGCGGGTTGATGGTTGTCGGTCCCGGCAAAGATGGGGCGATACTGGAAGGCAGCAAGGACTTTGCCAAGCATTTCATGCAGCGCCACCATATTCCTACGGCGGGATACCTGACTGTGACGGCGGATAACATTGCGGAAGGCAGGCAGTTCCTTGCGAATCTGAAGCCCCCGTATGTGCTGAAAGCCGACGGTTTGGCTGCGGGCAAAGGCGTGCTTATCCTTAATGATTTGGAGGAGGCGCAGCGCGAGTTGCAGGAAATGTTGGAAGGCAAATTCGGCAAGGCGAGCAGCCGTGTTGTGATTGAGGAGTTCTTGCACGGCATTGAGATTTCTGTTTTTGCTTTGACGGATGGCAAACATTACAAGATATTGGGTTCTGCCAAAGACTATAAGCGCGTGGGCGAAGGCGATACGGGGTTGAATACGGGCGGCATGGGGGCTGTCTCTCCTGTGCCTTTTGCCGATGCGGAGTTCAACCGCAAGGTGGAGGAGCGCATTGTGCGCCCCACAGTCGAAGGTTTGCGTGCTGACGGCATTGATTACCGCGGTTTCCTTTTCTTCGGGCTGATGAATACGGACGGAGAACCGGCAGTGATAGAATACAATGTGCGGATGGGCGACCCGGAGACGGAGGTGGTCATGCCGCGCTTGCGGAACGATTTGCTCACGCTTTTTGAGGCAGTGGCGAATGGCACGCTGGATGAAGTGCAATTGGAGTTTGATGCGCGATACTGCACGACGGTGATGCTTGTGGCGGGCGGTTATCCGGGCTCATATGAGAAGGGCAATGCCATTACCGGTTTTGAGCGCGTGAAGGATTGCATGGTATTTCATGCCGGGACGAAAATGCAAGACGGGCGGGTGGTGACCAATGGCGGGCGTGTCCTTGCTGTCAGCGCTTTCGGTGAGACTCTGCCCGATGCCTTGCAGCAATCCTATGCTAACGTGGCGGAATTGAAGTTCAAAGACATGAATTATCGCCGGGACATCGGTCGCGACTTGTATGAATAAATTTTTAAAATCAAGGGGATTATATTTGCTTGCCCTGTTGCCGTTTTTGGTGGCGGCAATGGTTTTGCCGGGCAGTCTCATGGATGGGGCTGCCCGGGAGGCATTGCCCCCGTTGGAGGGGATGGGGTTGTTGCCCCTGCATGCTTTGCCGGATGTGTGGAAAGCTGTTTTGTTGGGGGTGATACTTTTGGGGGTGGCGTATTTGCTATTCCACTTCACGCGCCGCTACAAGCTCTTGTATTATCCAACTGCTTTGCCTTGCCTGCTTTATGTGTTGTTGGTTGCCGGTGTGGTTTTTCGTACCGGGATGGATATTTGGTTGGTGAGCACCCTTCTTTTGGTGATGGCGCTCGGGCGACTCTTTTCGGGCATATTTATTTCGAACCGGAACAATTCCCTTTTTGATTTCGGTTTTCTGGTGATGCTGGCGGTTATTGTCTGTCCGAAGTTTGCGCTTTTGCTCCTTTGGGCGTTGTTTGCCTTGTTGTTTTCCGGGCGTTCGAAAGCTAAGGAAATCTTGGCTCTTTTTATCGGTTTTGTTGTGCCCCTTTGGTTTCTTGCTTTTTATTATTTCTGGATGGGCAATCTTGCTGCTTTGCCTGCGCTTTTTTGGCAAGGTGTGGTTTCCGGGACGCATTTTGCGGGTCTGTCTGCTTTGGGCATTGTGCATTTGGCTCTGTCGACTTTATTGGCATTGGTTGCCCTCGGGCAGCTTTCTTTGCATTACAGTGCGTTGATTGTGAGTCATCGGCAGAGTTTCCTTGCTTTGATATCCCTTTGGGGTTTTTTAGTGCTGACTTTTTTCCTTATTCCCGGTGTGACTGTTGCTTTCCTCTATGCCTTTTTCCTGCCTTTGGCGTTGATTTATGCCCATTATTTCATTTCCAATCGCTTTGCTGTCGCCAATAACATTTTCTTTTTCTTTTTGTTGGGGATTTGCGTGCTGGCTTACTTTATATAATATAATGCTTTCCTATTCTGCTTTTTGCGGGCAGAATAGATTTTTTTGCATTTAGGATTTGGTGGAATGGGATTTTTGGCGTACCTTTAGGGGCGTATTGTTAACCATATATAATCATACAAATATGCCAAAAGGAGTTTACAGATTACCGAACATTACGAACGAGCCGGTGAGGAGCTATGCGCCCGGCTCGCCGGAGCGCGCAGCGTTGAAAGCGAAGCTGGCGGAGGTGCGTAGCAAGGTGGTTGACCTGCCGATGATTATCAACGGCAAGGAGGTGCGTACGGGGAAGCTGGCGGATATACGCCCGCCGCATGACCATGGGCATTTGCTGGGGCATTACCACCAGGGGGGGAAGGAGCATGTGGAGGCTGCCATCGAGGCGGCGCTGGCTGCGAAGCCTGCGTGGGAGGCTATGAATTGGGAGAGCCGCGCCGCGATTTTCCTAAAGGCGGCGGAGTTGATAGCAGGCCCGTACCGCCAGTTGTTGAATGCGGTGACGATGCTGGGGCAGTCGAAGAATGCTTACCAGGCGGAGATTGACTGTGTGTGCGAGCTGGCGGATTTTTACCGCTTCAATGTGAAGAATATGTATGAATTGTACCAGATGCAGCCGAATTCTTCGGCGGGGATTTGGGACAGGACGGTGTGGCGCCCGTTGGAGGGGTTTGTGTTCGCACTGACGCCCTTTAATTTCACTTCGATTGCGGGCAACTTGCCGGGGGCGCCTGCGCTGATGGGGAATGTGTGTGTGTGGAAGCCGTCGAAGACGGCGGTGTATTCGGCGTACGTGGTGATGAAGATTTTGCAGGAAGCGGGGCTGCCGGACGGGGTGATTAACCTGGTGTATTGCCCGGGGCCGACGGCTTCGGAGGTGGTGTTCAGCCACCGGGAGTTTGCGGGGATTCATTTTACGGGGTCGACGGGTGTGTTCAATGACATCTGGGCGACGATTGTGAGGAATATAGACAAGTACCGTTCGTATCCGCGGATTGTCGGGGAGACGGGCGGAAAGGATTATGTGTTTGCCGACCCGACGGCTTCGCCGCAGGCGGTGGCAACGGCGCTGGTGAGGGGGGCGTTCGAGTACCAGGGGCAGAAGTGTTCGGCAGCGTCGCGGGCTTATATCCCGTCGAATATGTGGGACGAGGTGCGGCGGCTGATGGCGGAGGATTTGGCTGAGATACGGACGGGAGGGGTGGAGGATTTCCGGAATTTTGTGAATGCGGTGATTGACGAGGCGTCGTATGACAAGCTGGCGAAGGCTATCGAGGACGCGGAGGCTTCGCCGGATGCGGAGGTGGTATTAGGAGGCGAGCATGACAAGACGAAGGGGTATTTCATTTACCCGACGGTGATTGAGGCGAAGCGCCCGGATTATGTGACGATGAGGGAGGAGCTGTTCGGACCGGTGCTGACGGTGTATGTGTATGAGCCGGAGCGGATGGATGAGACGATTGAGCTGCTGGACAAGGGTTCGGCATACGCGCTGACGGGGGCTATTTTCTCGAACAGCCGCGCGAATATCGAGCGGCTGACGGAGCGGCTGACGCATACGGCGGGGAATTTTTATATTAATGACAAGCCAACCGGGGCGGTGGTAGACCAGCAGCCTTTTGGCGGCGGGCGCGCTTCGGGGACGAATGATAAGGCGGGGTCGGTGTTCAATTTGCTGCGCTGGGTTTCTCCGCAGTGCATCAAGGAGACGTTTATCCCGGCTACGAGTTACATGTATCCGAATTTTCTTGAGGAGTAGTTTTAGTTTTTAGAGGTTAGTTCCTGCCTGCCCGCAAGGGCAGGTTTTTTAATTTTTTTTCGTAACTTTGCCGAAGAACTAATTTTATATCGGAATGAAGAGAGTAAAGCGTATGTTGCTCGCGGGCGCGCTGGTGGCGGCCGCCCTGGGAGCGCGGGGGCAGGAAGGGCTCCCGTATTGGAAAGATGTGCAGGTGACTGCAGTGAACAAGGAGTATCCGCGGAGCGCGTTTATGACGTATCCGGACAGGGAGAGCGCCGCGGAGATGCGGTATGAGAAGAGCCGGTATTACAGGTTGCTGAACGGGACCTGGAAGTTTTATTTCGTGGATTCGTACAGGGATTTGCCGGAGGATATCACGGATACGGCGCGGAGCACGGCGGACTGGAAGGATATCCGGGTGCCTGGGAACTGGGAGGTGCAGGGGTTCGGAACGGCTATTTATACGAACCACGGGTATGAGTTCAAGCCGCGCAACCCGCAGCCTCCCGCGCTGCCGGAGGATAATCCGGTGGGGGTGTACAGGCGGGAGTTTGAGGTGCCGGCGGATTGGGCTGGCCGGGAGGTGTTCCTGACGCTGGACGGGGCGAAGGCGGGGGTGTATGTGTATGTGAACGGGCGCGAAGTGGGTTACAGCGAGGATTCGAAGACGCCGGCGGAGTTCCGCATTACGGATTATGTGGGGACGGGGAGGAACGTGGTGGCGTTGAAGATTTTCAGGTGGTGTACGGGTTCTTACCTGGAATGCCAGGATTTCTGGCGGATGAGCGGCGTGGAACGGGATGTGTATATTTGGTCGCAGCCGAAGGCGGGCGTGCGGGATTTCCGCGTGACGTCGACGCTGGACAAGGGGTACCGCGACGGGTTGTTCGGGCTTGAGGTGGACGTGCGCAACGCGGGGGAGCGGGATGATGTGGTGACGGTGGGGTATGAGCTGCGGGACGCGGGGGGGAAGGTCGTGGCTGAGGAGGAGCGGGTGACGGCGGTGAAGGCGGGGCAGGAGGCGACGGCAGGGTTTGAGGCGGAGGTGCCGGAGGTGGCGACGTGGACGTCGGAGCATCCGAACCTGTACCGGCTGTATATTACGACGCGGCGGGGGGACGAGGTGCTGGAGGTTATCCCTTATCATGTGGGGTTCAGACGGTTTGAGATGGGAGTGCGGGAGCAGGACGGGAAGCAGTACGCGGTGTTCCTGGTGAACGGGGAGCCTGTGAAGCTGAAGGGGGTGAATATCCATGAGCATAACCCGATGACGGGGCATTATGTGACGGAGGAGTTGATGAGGAGGGACTTTGAGTTGATGAGACAGCATAATATCAATACGGTGCGTTTGGCGCATTATCCGCAAGGGAGACGGTTTTATGAGTTGTGTGATGAGTATGGGTTGTATGTGTATGACGAGGCGAATATTGAGTCGCACGGGATGTATTATGATTTGCGGAAGGGGGGTACGCTGGGGAATAATCCGGAATGGCTTGGGAAGCACTTGGCGAGGACGGAGAATATGTATGAGCATAGCAAGAATTACCCCTGCGTAGCTATTTATTCGCTTGGGAATGAGGCGGGGAACGGGTACAATTTCTACCAGACGTATTTGTGGGTGAAGGAGCGCGAGCTGAAGGGGATGAACCGCCCGGTGTGTTATGAGCGGGCGCAGTGGGAGTGGAATACGGATATGTATGTGCCGCAGTATCCTTCGGCGGAGTGGCTGGAGAAGGTGGGACGGCAGGGGAGCGACCGGCCTGTGGTGCCGTCGGAGTATTCGCACGCGATGGGCAATTCGTCGGGGAATTTGCAGGAGCAGTGGGACGCGATATATAAGTACCCGAATTTGCAGGGGGGATATATTTGGGATTGGGTCGACCAGGGGCTGTGGCAGGAACGGGACGGAGGTTTCTGGGCTTATGGCGGTGATTTCGGAGTGAATGCGCCAAGCGACGGGAATTTCCTGTGCAACGGGTTGGTATTGCCTGACCGCACACCGCATCCGGCAATGGAGGAGGTGAAGCATGCTTACCAGAATGCGGCGTTCGAGAGCGCGAATGGAGAGCCGGCGAGCGGGGTTACGACGGGGGCGTTGAAGTGGGGCAGTTTCCCGGTGGCGGTGACGAACCGGTTTTATTTCTCGGATTTGAAGGATTACCGCGTGGAGTATGAGTTGCTTGCGGACGGGAAGGTGGTGCGGAAAGGGGTGCTGCCGCTGGCGTTGGCACCGCAGGCGATGGATACGGTGTGGGTGCCGCTGAAGGTGAAGGCGCAGGAGGGGGTGGAGTATTTCCTGAATATGTATATGCGGACGAAGGCGGCTGACCGGGGCGTGCCCGCGGGGCATGTGGTGGCGCATGACCAGATTGCGCTGCCGATGTTTAAGGCGGGGAAGGCGACTGCGGAACGGGCTGTGAAGGGGAAGGCGCCGGAGTGGCGGACGGAGGGGGATTGCCTGGTGGCGGAGAATGAGCGGGTGCGGTTTGCGTTTGACGGGAAGCGGGGCGTCGCTACTTCGTACCGTGTCGGAGGCGTGGAGTATTTTGAGGATGAGTTTGGGATTCAGCCGAACTTCTGGAGGGGGCCGACGGACAATGATTACGGGAACGGGATGCCGCAGCGCCTGCAGGTGTGGAAGGAGTCGAGCCGGGATTTTAAGGTGATTGAGGCGGATACGCGGACGGAGGGGAATGAGGCTGTGTTGAGAGCGGTTTATTTGCTGGCGGCGGGGAATTTGTATACGGTGGAGTACCGTATCCGCCCGAACGGGACGGTGCATGTGGAGGCACATTTTAGTTCCCTGAGCGCTACGGAGCAGGCAGCGGAGCTGACGGAGGAGGCGCGGACGGCGACGTTCAGCCCGGGGGCGGAGGCTGCCCGGAAGGCGAATGCGAAGCTGAATGTGCCGCGCATCGGGGTGCGATTCCGTGTGCCGAAGAGCTGGGAGAATGTGGAGTATTATGGCAGGGGACCGGCGGAGAATTATATTGACCGTTGCGCGGGGTCGCCTGTGGGGATTTACCGCAGTACGGTGAGCGAGCTTTATTTCCCTTATGTGCGGCCGCAGGAGAACGGGCACCATACGGACACGCGTTGGGTGCGCCTCACGGACGGAAAGGGGCATGGGTTGTTGATTGAGGCAGACGAGACGGTGGGGTTCAATGCGTTGCATAACAGCGTGGAGGACTTTGATTCGGAGGAGACAAGGGAGCGCGATTACCAGTGGTATAACTTTACCCCGGAGGAGGTAGCGAATCATGATGAGGCATGGGCGCGCAACCGCCGGCCAAGGCAGACGCATGTCAATGACATCCGCCCGCGCGATTTCGTGGAGGTGTGCGTGGATATGAAGCAGCAGGGCGTGGCAGGTTATAACAGCTGGGGCGCACGCCCGGAGCCGGCTTATACGCTGCCGGCGGACAGGGATTACAGATGGGGCTTCACGCTGGTGCCTGTCGGGAATTAATGGCTGAGGATTAATGGTTAACAATATAAAGAAGAGTACATGAAATACGGAGTATTCTTTAGCGGTGCGACAGCCCTCCTGGCAACAGGAGGGACTTGCGCCGCGCAAGAGGGCAAGCCGAATATTATTATTATCCTTTGCGATGATATGGGGTATGGCGACCTTGCGTGTTACGGGCAGAGGTATATCCGGACGCCGAATATCGACCGGCTGGCGGCAGAAGGGATGCGTTTTACCCAGGCGTATGCGGGAAGCCCGGTGAGCGCACCTTCGCGCGCAACGCTGATGACGGGGCAACACAGCGGGCATACGCATGTGCGAGGCAACCGGGAGTATTGGCGGGGAGTGCCGATGGTGAAGTATGGCGGTAATGAGGATTATTCGGTTGTCGGGCAGGAACCTTACAGCCCGGAGCATGTGCTCTTGCCGGAGGTGATGAAGGCTAACGGGTATACGACGGGGATGTTCGGGAAATGGGCAGGGGGATATGAGGGTTCGTGCTCCACGCCGGACAAACGGGGGGTGGATGAGTTTTTCGGCTATATATGCCAGTTTCAGGCGCATTTGTACTACCCTAACTTTCTGAACCGCTATTGCCCTGCGCTTGGAGACCGGGAGACTGTGCGCGTCACGCTGGAGGAGAACGTTGGCTATCCGATGTATGGCGACGGCTACCGGTTGCGCACGCAGTATTCTGCCGATTTGATTCACGAGGCTGCCCTCGATTGGCTGGGCAGGCAGGACGGGAAGACGCCTTTCCTCGGTATCTTTACTTATACGCTGCCCCATGCCGAGCTGGCGCAACCACAGGATTCTATTGTGCAATATTATAAGCGGCAGTTCTTTGAAGATAAGACTTGGGGGGGCAACGAAGGTTCGCGGTATAATCCCGTGGTGCACACCCATGCGCAGTTTGCTGCCATGATTACCCGCTTGGATGCTTATGTGGGCGAAATAATGAGGACGCTGCAAGAAAAGGGCTTAGACCAAAATACTCTCGTCCTGTTCACCAGCGATAACGGTCCCCACGAAGAAGGGGGCGCAGACCCTGCTTTTTTCGGGCGGGACGGCAAGTTGCGCGGATTGAAACGCCAATGTTATGAGGGCGGTATCCGGGTGCCGTTTATTGTCCGCTGGCAAGGGCATGTGCCTGCCGGTACGGTCAATGACCACCCATTGGCTTTCTATGATATTCTCCCGACTTGCTGTGAGCTTATTGGCGATAAACGTTTCCCACGCAAGTACTTGAACCGGAAGGACGCTGCTGACGGCTTTGACGGCATCTCTTTCGTTCCGACCTTACTGGGCAATGATGAGGCACAGGAGCGGCACGAATTCCTGTATTGGGAATTTCATGAGACAGACCAAATTGCTGTCCGCATGGGTGATTGGAAACTTGTGGTAGTAAAAGGCGTTCCCCGCCTCTATGACCTTGCTGCCGACCTCCATGAAGACCATGACATCGCTGCCGAGCAACCGGATATTGTCAGGCGAATGATTGACATTATCCGGCAAGAACACCGACCCAGCGAGTTGTTTCGGGTGACGCTGCCTGCCAATGCCAAACCATGAACTGACGAACAACAACAGATTTCCTCAAAAATTCTTACCTCTGCCTTTCCACCTGATGCCACCCTGTTTGCAGCCTGTTTAGGGGACACGTCCGGTTCACCGGTGGTTATTCCCCAGTCCTCGCCCGGTCTGGATGGGCGGAGGAAGAAAGAATCATGGAAGGGGAATGGAGGGTGACACGGGAACAGACCGCGATTTGGACGGAAACAAGGGCGTAACAAGTCGGAAACAAACCGGAGGACAGGACGCCGGCAGCTTTGGCGGGAAAGACGGCATTGCAGGGGGCGGGACGCTTTCCCCTTTAGAGCAGCTTCGCTGCTGTTCCGATGGTTGCGGCGAGCTGTTTCGACGGGAAAGCTAACAGCAGCGGAACAGCAGCGAAGCAGGGGTGGCGCAAGGGTAGGGAGGATAGGGAGGGAACAGGGGGAAAACAGCCGCCGTGCAGGAAGGCGGCAGGGGTAAAATAATATTGGGCATTCGCTTTGACGGGGAGGGGCTTTTTCGTACTTTTGCCCGGAAGAATAGAATGTATATGAGAACGGCATTGACTTTATTAATCGCGATGGCGTGTACCTGTGGGTTTGGACAACCCCGGCACGCGGATGCTCCTGCAAGGGCGTGGGCGGATTCTGTGGTGAATTGCATGACGTTGAATGAGAAAATCGGGCAGCTTTTTATGGTTGCCGCTTACAGCAACCAGGGCGAGGCGCATGAAAACACGATTGAGGCGCAAATCCGCAAGTATCATCTGGGCGGTATTATCTTTTTCCAGGGAGACCCGGCGCGGCAGGTGTTGCTGACCAACCGTTTCCAACGGGCGGCAAAGTATCCCCTGCTGATTGGTTTGGACGCGGAGCATGGCGCAGGCTGGCGGTTGGAAGGGGGGATGGAGTTCCCGAAAATGGGGGTGGTTGGCGCGGTGGGAAACGACAGCCTGGTGCTTGCGTTGGGGCAGGCGATTGCCCGGCATTGCCGGGAAATCGGGGTGCATGTCAATTTTGCACCCGTGGTGGACGTGAACAGCAATCCGGCAAATCCGGTGATTGGTATCCGTTCGTTTGGCGAAGACCCGGAGACGGTCGCGCAGAAAGCCATCCTGTTCATGAAGGGCACGCAGAGCGAGGGCGTGTTGCCTGTTGCCAAGCATTTCCCGGGGCACGGGGATACGGATGCCGATTCGCATAAGACGTTGCCTGTCGTCTCCCATCGGCGCAGCAGGCTCGATTCCATCGAGTTGTATCCGTACCGGGCATTGATTGAGGCGGGTGTGCCTGCCGTTATGACTTCCCATTTGAATGTGCCGGCGTTGGATAGTTCGGGGATGCCGGCTTCGCTTTCCCCGCTTGTCATCAACGGTTTGCTGAAGGGCGGGCTTGGTTTTCGGGGGCTTTGCTTTACGGACGCGATGAATATGAAGGGCGTTACGCAAATTGTGCCGCCGGGCGAGGCGGAAGTGCGGGCATTGATGGCGGGGAATGACGTGCTGCTTTTCCCTGAAAATATCGGCAAGGCGGTGGAAGCCATCAAACGTGCCGTGCGTGACAGCCTGATAGACGAAGACCTCCTTACGGAGAAATGCCGCAAAATCTTGGTTTGCAAATACCGGTATGCCCTGCCAAACCTTTATCCCAGCGAAGAGACAGGGCTGTGGTCGCGCATGAACCCGCCTGCGGACATCGCCTTGAAGCAGCGGCTTTACAAGGAAGCCATTACCCTGGTCAAAAATGCGGATTCGTTGCTGCCGCTGAAGCGGTTGGACACCCTGCGGATTGCTTCACTGAACTTTGGGGGCGGAAGCGTCAACAATTTCCAGACGATGCTCGGGCATTATGCCGAAGTCAAGCATTTTACTGCGGGCAGCAAGTTGTCGGGCGAGCAGCTGGAGCAATTGTGCAAGAAACTGGAGGGGTATAATTGCATCATTATCTACAACCAGGCAGGAAATAATAGCGCGGGGAAGCAATTCGGTTATTCGCCTTCGCTTGCCGCCCTTATCCGCAAGCTGCAGGGTAAGCGGCTTATCCTTTGCCAGCCTGCTTTGCCTTACGGGCTGCAGCGGTATGCAGGGCTGGCAGTGGATGCCTTGGTGGTTTCTTATGACAAACACCTTTATGCCCAGCAATATGCTGCCCAAGGCATTTTCGGGGGCATCGGGATGCGGGGGCATTTGCCGGAGAGTGTCGATTCCGTTTACCGGGCAGGGTGGGGAATCCGCACGCAAGCCTGCCGTCTGGGGTATGAGATGCCGGAGGCGTTCGGCTTTTCTGCTGCCGCGTTCCAGCCGATTGATTCCTTGTGCAGGGCTGCCATCAAGCTGGAGGCGACGCCGGGATGCGAAGTGCTGGTGGCTTATCGGGGCAAAGTGATTTACAACAAGGCTTTCGGTTTCCATACCTACAACCGGAGGCAAAAGAACACGACGGAGGATATTTATGACATTGCTTCCGTTACGAAAATCGCGGCGACCCTGCCTACGGTGATGAAGTTGTACGACGAACGGCGCATCGACTTGGACACTCCCCTGCAACGCTATTACCCGCCTTTGGCAGAGACCGACAAAGCGGACATTACCGTCCGGGAGGTCTTGTGCCACAATGCAGGGCTGAAAGCCTGCCTTTCCCCGTTCTATGATGCCGTGGATTTTGAGGCATTGGAGGGGCGTTTCTTCACGACGCGCCCGACTGCCCACAATACTCTCAGGCTGAAGCCCCGGTTGTACGCGAACACGCACTATGCTTTCAAGGACAGCACGCTCGCCAACAGTCCCAAAGCCGGTTATGTCTACGCGGCGCCCGGCGTTTACCTGTTTCCCACGTATCGCGACAGCCTTGTCGCCCACATCCTGCATTCCCCGCTGAAAGAGCCTAAGAGATATGTGTACAGCGACTTGGGTTTTATTCTCCTGCAATGGATGGCTGAGAATGTGACGGGGGAGGGCATCGACCGCTATTGCCGGGAACATTTCTTTAAACCTTTGGGCATGAACCACACCGGTTACCCTGTGCACGACACGCTCAATGCCCGCCTGATTGTGCCGTCCTCCCACGACAGGCTTTACCGGCGGAAGGTCATTGACGGCACGGTGCACGACCCTACAGCCGCCATACTGGGGGGCGTTGCCGGGCATGCAGGGCTTTTCTCCACGGCAGAGGATTTAGCCAAGATATTGCAGATGTATCTGAACAAAGGCGAATACGGCGGTGAGCGTTATTTCTCGGCAGAGACCCTTGACACGTTTACCCACCGCAGCCATCCTTTCCCGAAAAACCGGCGGGGGCTGGGCTTTGACATGCCCGAACCGGACACGACGAAGGGCAGCCCGGTGTGTGATTCCTGTTCGCTCGACAGCTATGGGCACAGCGGGTTTACGGGGATTCTCGTCTGGTGTGACCCTGCCAAAGAATTAATATACATATTTATGTCCAACCGCACTTACCCGAATGAATACAACACCGCCCTTACGCGGGAAAGCATCCGCACGAAGATACAGGAAGTCATTTACCGAATCCTTGCGGGAGGTCATGAGGAGGGTGAAGGCGGGGAGAGGGGAAGCTGCCAGGTGGCGCGCGGCGTTTCTCCGGAGGCTAATTTCCAGTCATTTAAGCGGCTTGCTCCGGATTGCGGAAAAAATTCCGAATTTAGAACCATTCTACATACAAAATTGGCGCATAATTCAAAGAAAAAGGATAATTTTGCGGAGTTATAAGGAATTAATTATTAACAAATAGTAAAACAAATCATGAGTAATTTTTTCACTTCTTCGATTGGAAAAAAGTTCATAATGAGTATTACGGGACTTTTTCTCATTCTGTTTCTGTGTGTTCACTTGACTGTGAACTTATTACTGCTTTTCGGCGCTGATGCTTTCAATGCCGGTTGTGAGTTTATGGAGTTGCCTGTCATCAAGGTGATTGAACCCATCTTGGCGCTGGGCTTTATCATTCACATTATCTGGGCAAGCGTGCTGACGCTCCAGAATCAAAAGGCGCGCCCGACGAAGTACGCCCTGCGCAACCAGTCCAAGAACTGCACGTGGGCATCGCGCAACATGTACATTCTGGGGGCATTGGTGTTGGCATTCCTTGTGCTGCACATCTGCAACTTTTGGCTGGATTTCAAGTTCGGCGACGTGGCTAATGAGACAGTGACCCAATACGAATTGGTGAGCCAGAAATTAGCTCAGCCCGTATATGGCATTATTTATATTATTGCAGCCATTTTGCTTGGTTTGCACCTTTCGCATGGATTTTGGTCAGCATTCCAGACCATCGGCTTCTCTAACCAGATTTGGAGAAAGCGTTTGGAGTACGTTGCTTATTTCTTTGCTTTCGTATTCGCCATCGGATTCAGTGTGATTGCTTTGCGTTTCCTGATATTCGGAGCTTAACGCCGTATGTTGTTCAAAATCTTTAAACTCAAACTTAAAATCAATTCATTATGTCAGTATTAGATTCTAAGATACCTGCCGGTCCGTTGAAAGACAAATGGTCAAACCACAAAGCCCACATCGGGGTCGTGAGCCCGGCAAACAAGAAAAAGTTAGACATTATTGTCGTAGGTACCGGGCTTGCCGGAGGTTCTGCCGCTGCCAGCCTTGCCGAACTGGGATATAACGTGACTGCATTCTGCTACCAGGATTCTCCCCGCCGTGCGCACTCCATTGCTGCACAGGGTGGTATCAATGCAGCAAAGAACTACACCAATGACAATGACTCTGTGTTCCGTCTGTTCTACGAAACCATCAAGGGCGGTGACTACCGGGCACGTGAAGCCAATGTTTACCGTCTGGCAGAAGTCAGCAACTCCATCATCGACCAGTGCGTGGCACAAGGCGTGCCTTTCGCCCGTGAGTACGGCGGCATGCTCGCCAACCGTTCGTTTGGTGGCGCGTTGGTAAGCCGCACGTTCTATGCCCGC
Organism: uncultured Odoribacter sp.; assembly: GCA_944321145.1. GTDB lineage: Bacteria > Bacteroidota > Bacteroidia > Bacteroidales > Marinifilaceae > Odoribacter. The sequence goes on from CALUKF010000042.1 coordinate 14,538, forward strand.
GGTCAGACCGGCCAGCAATTGTTGCTCGGCGCATACGGCGCATTGAACCGCCAAATCAATGCAGGCAAAGTAAAAATGTATAACCGCCATGAGGTGTTGGACATCGTGGTGATTGACGGTAAAGCACGCGGTGTCATTGCCCGCAACTTGGTTACCGGGCAAATCGAACGCTACGGGGCGCATGCAGTGGTGTTGGCAACCGGAGGATATGGCAATGTGTTCTTCCTCTCCACCAATGCCATGGGCTGTAATGGCAGTGCGGCTTGGCAGGCATACAAACGCGGTGCCATGTTTGGCAACCCCTGTTTTGTGCAAATCCACCCGACTTGTATCCCGGTACACGGCGACCAGCAGAGCAAACTGACTTTGATGTCAGAGTCTTTGCGTAACGACGGACGTGTGTGGGTGCCCAAGAAATTGGAGGATGCGAAGGCTTTGCAGGCAGGCACCAAGACAGCCAACGACATACCCGATGAAGACCGTGATTTCTATTTGGAACGCCGCTATCCGTCGTTCGGAAACTTGGTTCCCCGCGACGTGGCTTCACGCGCTGCCAAAGAACGCTGCGATGCCGGCTATGGCGTGAACAATACCGGCAAAGCGGTATTCCTTGATTTCAAATACGCCATTGAGCAATTGGGACGCGAAACCATTGAGAAACGCTATGGCAACTTGTTCCAAATGTATCAGAAGATTACGGATGTAGATCCCTATAATTACCCGATGATGATTTATCCTGCCATCCACTATTCCATGGGCGGCTTGTGGGTTGATTACAATTTGATGACCACCATCCCCGGTTTGTATGCTATCGGCGAATGTAATTTCTCTGACCACGGTGCGAACCGCTTGGGCGCATCGGCATTGATGCAGGGATTGGCAGACGGTTATTTCATTTTGCCGTACACGATTGGCGATTACCTTGCCAAGGAAATCCAGACACCGAAAATCAATACCAACGCCAAGGAGTTTGACGAAGCGGAGAAACACGTGACCGACCGCCTGCGCAAATTGTATGACATCAAGGGTACCAAGTCACCCGACCATTTCCACAAGGAGCTGGGACACGTGATGTGGGAATACATTGGTATGGCACGCGATGCCGAAGGTTTGAAGAAAGCCATTGAGTTGATTGCCGGCATCAAAAAAGACTTCTACAAAGACTTGCGTGTGACCGGTGAGTTCAATGCCATGAACAACGAATTGGAGAAGGCTGCCCGTGTTGCTGACTTCCTCGAATTGGCAGAGTTGATGGCGCACGATGCGCTCGACCGCAACGAGTCTTGCGGCGGACACTTGCGCACGGAATCCATGACCGAGGAAGGCGAAGCGAAACGTGATGACGAGCACTACCGTTATGTTGCCGTATGGGAGTACAAGGGTGAGAACCAAGCTCCGGAAATGCACAAAGAGCCGCTGGAATTTGAAAACGTGCAATTGACTCAACGTTCTTATAAGTAATAACCGGATTTGAAATAATATTATTATGGCAGACAAAATATTAAAAGAACTGACTCTGAAGATATGGCGCCAAAAAGACGCTAAATCAAAAGGCGAGTTTAAGACATATAAAGTCCACAACATCTCAACGGGGACTTCATTTCTCGAAATGCTCGACATCTTGAACGAGCAATTGGTTGAACAAAACGAAGAGCCGGTGGCATTTGACCACGACTGCCGTGAAGGTATCTGTGGCACCTGCAGCCTCTTTGTTGACGGGCGTGCCCATGGACCGGACGACGACGTGACCACTTGCCAGTTGCACATGCGCCGCTTCCAAGATGGGGCTACCATCACCATTGAACCCTGGCGGTGCGGAGCGTTCCCCGTGATTAAGGACTTGATTGTAGACCGCAAGGCTTACGACAAAATCCTCCAGGCAGGAGGTTATGTGTCTGTAGGAACGGGTGGTGTGCCTGATGGTAACGCTATTCCTATCCCGAACGACAAAGCTGAGGAAGCCATGGACGCAGCTGCTTGCATCGGATGCGGGGCTTGTGCCGCTACTTGCAAGAACTCTTCAGCCATGCTTTTTGTGGCAGCCAAAGTTTCACAACTGGCATTGCTCCCGCAAGGCAAGGTAGAGGCAGCGCGCCGTGCCAAAGCCATGGTGGCTAAAATGGACGAGCTTGGTTTCGGAAACTGTACCAATACCGGAGCTTGCGAAATGGAATGCCCCAAGAGCATTTCCATCGAGCACATTGCCCGTTTGAACCGCGAGTTCCTGAAAGCCAAATTCAAAGATTGATTTCCACTGTTTTGGAAGAAATACAGGCAAAAGAAGGCATTCCTCATCGGATGCCTTCTCTTTTTGCATATAACTTGTTACCTTTGTCGGGATAAAATTAAGATACATGGAAACCGATATTACGACATTATACCGCACCGTTGTCCGAGGACATCGGGTGACGACGGATTCCCGCCACATCCAGCCCGGTGATATCTTCGTTGCCCTGAAGGGCGAGCATTTCAACGGCAACAGTTACGCTGCCGATGCTTTGGCAAAAGGTGCTTCTGCTGCTATCATTGATGAGGCGGAATACCAGACGTCCGGTGCCATTCTTGTCCCGGACAGCCTCGCCTGCCTGCAAGCTCTGGCACGTTGCCACCGCCGGCAATTGGCGATTCCCATTCTTGGAATCACGGGCACGAATGGCAAAACGACTACCAAAGAACTGTGTAATGCCGTCCTTTCGCGTAAATTCAAAACCTTTGCCACCCAGGGCAATTTCAACAACCACATCGGAGTGCCTCTCACCTTGCTCAGCATGGACGAAAGCACGGAGTTGGGCATCGTGGAAATGGGTGCCAACCATCCCGGTGAAATCCAAGCCTTGTGTGAGATTGCCGAACCGGATTTCGGTATCATCACGAACATCGGGCAAGCCCATCTCGAAGGTTTTGGCACTTATGAAAACATCATCGCCACCAAAAAAGCCCTCTATGATGCTGTTTTTGCCCGTGGCGGCAAAGTTTTCGTTAATGCTGACAATTCCTTGTTGATGCAATTGACTGCCGCTCACAATGCCGACCGCTACACTTACGGCATCCATGGCGAGCTTTTGAAAGGCAGAATTTGCCAGACCGTTCCCTATCTGGTTTACGATTTGTTTACCCGGAAAGGACACCTTTACGTCCGTACGCATCTTGTAGGCGGCTACAATTTCGACAATGCCATGGCAGCATCTGCCGTTGGTATGCACTTTGGCATTGAGCCCCTTGACATCCAAGCTGCCATAGAATCCTACCGTCCCTCCAACCTGCGCTCTCAATTGATTAAGACAGAGCATAACACCATTATCCTTGATGCCTACAACGCTAACCCCAGCAGCATGCAGGTCGCCGTTGATAATTTCAAGGAAATGCCCGGAGGACATAAGGTTGTGATTCTTGGCGAAATGCTCGAACTTGGCAGCCAAAGCGATGCCGCCCACCGTGCCCTTTGGGAAAATGTCCGGCAAGGAAACTTTGAAAAAATATTTCTTATCGGAAATCATTTTGAACATTGCGTTGAGAAAACTAACTTTACCGCTTGGTTTCCGGACACAGCTTCGCTGGAGGCTGCCCTCAGGGCGCAACCCCTCGAAGGGAAATTCATTTTCATCAAAGGGTCGCGCGGAAACCGCTTGGAACAAATTGTCGAATGCCTATAAAACTGAACCGTGAGTAACAAATTAGTCATCATACCGACCTATAACGAGAAGGAAAACATTGAGAACATCATCCGTTGTGTATTCTCTCTGCAACAAGACTTTCACATACTCATCGTCGAGGACAATTCGCCCGACGGCACTGCAGCCATCGTCAAAAGGCTGCAACAGGAATTTCCACACCTCTACATGATTGAACGGGCTGGAAAACTGGGTTTGGGCACAGCATATATTACCGGTTTCAAATGGGCGTTGGAGCGCGACTACGGCTATATCTTTGAGATGGATGCCGATTTTTCCCACAACCCCCATGACCTCATTCGCCTTTACGAAGCTTGCGCCCGTGACGGGGCAGACATGTCCATCGGCTCGCGCTACGTGACGGGAGTCAACGTTGTCAATTGGCCGATGAATCGGGTATTGCTCTCTTACTTTGCTTCAAAATACGTGCGCATCATCACAGGCATGCGGCTCCACGACTCCACGGCAGGTTTCGTCTGCTACACACGGCGGGTGCTCGAAAACATCGACCTCGATAACATCCGCTTCAAAGGCTACGCCTTCCAGATTGAAATGAAATTTACTGCCCACATCCTCGGCTTTCGCCTGCAGGAAGTGCCCATCATATTCACCAATCGCACGCTTGGCACCTCTAAAATGAGCAAGAAAATAGCCAAAGAAGCCATCTTTGGCGTGATTACCATGAAATGCCGTGCCCTCTGTGGCAAAATCAGAAAACGCTAAAAACCATCGCCATGAAGAAAGTAATCCAAGGAGGAATCCTCGTCAACGAACACAAGCAATTCAAAGCCGACCTTGTTATCGACGGCGACCGCATCGCTGCCATCCTGCCCGAAGCCCCCACCGAAGGCTGCGAAATCATTCATGCCGAAGGCTGTTATGTGCTTCCCGGTGTCATCGACGACCAAGTGCATTTTCGCGAACCGGGATTGACTCACAAAGGCAACATTGCTGAAGGCAGCCGTGCCGCTGCGGCAGGTGGAGTCACTTCCTTCATGGACATGCCCAACGTGCTCCCTCCGACTACCACGAGAGCCCTGCTCGAAGAAAAGCAAAACATTGCTGCCCGCAACTCCGTGGTCAACTATTCCTTCTACTTAGGCGCAACCAAGGACAACATCGACGAAATCCGTCGCGTAGACACTCGCACCACTTGTGGCATCAAAGTGTTTATGGGAGCCTCCACAGGCAACCTGTTGGTGGATGACCTGCAAGCATTGGAACGCATCTTCGCAGAATCCCCCCTTTTGATTGCTACCCATTGCGAAGATACCCCTACCATCAATCGCAACCTTGCCCTCTACAAAGAGAAGTACGGTGATGACATCCCCCCTGCCTGCCATCCTCTTATCCGCAGCCGTGAAGCCTGCTTGAAAAGCTCATCGTTGGCAGTCTCTTTGGCTCGGAAATATGGCAGCCGCCTGCACCTCCTGCACCTGAGCACTGCAGACGAACTATCGCTCCTCAACTGGGGTAACCTTCCGGAGAAAAGAATCACCGGCGAAGTTTGCGTCCACCATCTTTGGTTCAACGACAGCGCTTACCTTGCCAAAGGCAACTTCGTCAAATGGAATCCTGCCATCAAGACAGAAGCAGACCGCCTTGCCCTTCTCGAAGCCCTTAACCAAGGCATCCTGGATGTCATCGCTACCGACCACGCTCCCCACACCATCGCAGAAAAAAGCGGAGCCTACACCAAAGCTGCCAGCGGCGGTCCCATGGTGCAACACTCCCTCGTCACCATGCTTGAGCTTGCCGAGCGGGGTGCCCTCACCATTGAGAAAGTCGTTCAGGGCATGTGCCATGCCCCTGCTCTCCTCTTCGGCATCGAAGGGCGTGGCTTCCTTCGCGAAGGCTACAAAGCCGACTTGTGCATCGTCCGTCGGAACACGTGGACTGTCACGAAAGACAACATCCTTTACCAATGCGGCTGGTCGCCCTTGGAAGGCGAAACCTTCCACCACGAGGTGCGCACTACCCTCGTTAATGGCAACATCGTCTACGACAATGGCGTCTTCCCCGCCGGCATCCATGGCGAAATGCTTACTTTCAGCAAAAATGCGTAACTTCGCGCCGGATTCTAAAACGAACGATTATGATTTCAGTGAACAACGTAAGCGTCGTATTCGGGGGATGGTACCTGCTCGACGGCGTATCCTTCCTGATTAACAAGAAAGACCGCATCGGGCTCACCGGGCGCAACGGCGCCGGCAAGTCCACCACCCTCAAGATGCTGGCAGGGCTCCAGCAGCCCACCGAGGGCAGCATCTCCATGCCCGCCGGGCTCCGCATCGGCTACCTCCCGCAGACCAAAGTCTACACCGACGGCAACACCGTGCGCGAGGAGGCGCAGAAAGCCTTTGCCGACCTCTTCGCCCTCCGCGACGAGGCTGCCCGCCTCGGCGAACAGCTTGCCGCCCGCACGGACTACGACTCGCCGGACTACCTCAAGCTCCTCGACAAAATCTACGAGCGCACGGAGCTCCTCTCCATGCGCGGCGAAGGCAACATGGAGAAAGAGACCGAAGTCGTCCTCAAGGGATTGGGCTTTCGCACGGAAGACCTCGGCCGCCAATGCGGCGAATTCAGCGGCGGCTGGCGCATGCGCATCGAGCTTGCCAAGATTCTCCTCTCGCGCCCCGACGTCTTCCTCCTCGACGAGCCTACGAACCACCTCGACATCGAATCCATCACCTGGCTCGAATCCTTCCTCCAGGCATACCCCGGGGCAGTCGTCCTCGTGTCCCACGACCGCGCCTTCCTCGACAATGTCACCACGCGCACCATCGAAATCTCCCTCGGCAAAATCTACGACTACAAAGTCTCCTACTCCCGCTTCGAGGAGCTCCGCAAGGAGCGCATAGAACAGCAGATGCGCGCCTACCAGAACCAGCAGAAGCAAATCAAGGACACCGAAGACTTCATCGAACGCTTCCGCTACAAGGCGACCAAGTCCGTCCAGGTGCAGTCCCGTATCAAACAGCTCGAAAAGCTCGAACGCATCGAGGTCGAGCAGGAGGACAAGGCACGCATCGCCATCCGCTTCCAGCCCGCCGTCCGCTCCGGGGACATCGCCGTCGCCGGGCGCAACCTCGGCAAGGCGTATGGCAGCCACATCGTCCTCCAGGGCGTCGACTTCGAGGTGCGCCGCGGCGAGAAAGTCGCCTTCGTCGGCAAAAACGGCGAAGGCAAATCCACGCTGGTCAAGATGATTATGGGCGAAATCCCCTTCACCGGCGAAATGCGCATCGGGCACAACGTCCACATCGGCTACTTCGCCCAGAACCAGGCAGACCTGCTCGACCCGGAACTCACCGTCCTCGACACCGTCGACCACGTGGCAGTAGGCGAAATCCGCAAACAGCTTCGGGACATCCTCGGGGCGTTCCTCTTCTCCGGCGACGACGTGGACAAGAAGGTGCGCGTCCTCTCCGGCGGCGAACGCACGCGCCTCGCTATGGTGCGCCTCCTGCTCGAACCCTACAACGTCCTCCTGCTCGACGAGCCGACCAACCACCTCGATATGCGCACCAAGGACATCCTCAAGGAAGCCCTGCGCCGCTTCGAGGGCACAGTCATCGTCGTCTCCCACGACCGCGACTTCCTCGCCGGGCTCGCGGATAAGGTATTCGAGTTCGCAAACCGGGGCATGAAAGAATACATCGGGGGCGTAGCCGATTTCATGGCAGCCAAGAAGGTAGCCTGCTTCCGCGAGTACGAACAGCTGCACAAGCCCGCGCCCCCCGCCGCAGCCCCGTCGCCCGCCTCCCCGCCCAAGGACAGCAAACTCGCCTTCGCCGAACGCAAGCAGCTCAACCGCGACCTGAAGAAGGCGCAGCAGCAAGTCGACAACGCCGAGCGCACCGTCGCATCCCTCGAAGCCCAACTCGCCAACATGGAGCAACAGATGTCCGCCGGCATCGTGAACGACGACCTCCTGCGCCGCTACTCCGACTGCAAACACAGCCTCTCACAAGCCATGGACGCCTGGGAGCAGGCGATGGAAGCCGCCGAAGCCCTGCAATCCTCCTCTAATTTATAGATGAGTTTATCTTCGTTATGTTCGAAGGTTGTTGTAACAAATAACTGATACATAGGTGCTCATGGTTTAATTCTTGGTTTAAACGTGCCTTTAAAAACCATTGAAGATGTTTGAAAAAGAAAGCCACTTACAAAAGTAAGTGGCTGCTTCTTAGTCGGGATGACAGGATTTGAACCTGCGACAACACGCCCCCCAGACGTGTACTCTACCGGGCTGAGCTACATCCCGAAGAATGACGGTGCAAAGGTAGGGGAGAAAATTGAGATATGCAAGTGCTTTGGGGAAAAATGTGTGCAAAAATTTGAATCTTTTCTTTTGGGTTCTTTCTTTTTGTGTTGGGGGATTTTTCTGCCCTTGGGGGGAGGTGGAGGAGAGGGGGTGGTTGATTGGATTGGCTTTAAGTTGTGGGAATGGGGAAATGAATGAGTTAATTAGACTGGTTTTAAATTGCGGAGGCGGGGAGATTTTTTGTGTAAAATGCTTGTAAAGGGGGTGGATTTGTTATATATTTGACAAATGAAATTTATGATGTTAAATTTATAACAAGTATCATATACTTATGAAGAAGCTAATTTCAGTAGAAGAGGCGGTTGCAATGGTGAAGGACGGGATGACCGTGATGATTGGCGGGTTTCTTGCCAATGGGAGTCCGAATGCAATCGTTGATGCCCTGGCAAAGTCGGGCGTGAAGGATTTGACTTTGATTGTGAACGATACGGCTTATCCCGACAGGGGGTGCGGGCAGTTGATTGCCAATAAGCAGGTGAAGAAGGTGATTGTGTCTCATATCGGGACGAATCCCTGTACGAGCGAGCAGATGAACAGCGGGGAGCTGGAGATTGAGTTTTGCCCGCAGGGGACGCTGGCAGAGCGTATCCGTTCGGGCGGCGCTGGTTTGGGCGGCGTGTTGACTCCGACGGGCATCGGGACGCTGGTGGCTGAGGGGAAGCAGGTGGTGCAGGTGGACGGGAAGGATTATTTGCTGGAGAAGCCTTTGCATGCGGATATGGCGTTGATTGGCGCGAGCGTGGGGGATAGGAGCGGCAATCTGGTGTATAAGGGGACGACGCAGAATTTCAATCCGTTGATGGCGACGGCGGCTGATGTGGTGATTGCGGAGGTGCAGGAGTTGGTGGAGACGGGAGCGATTGCTCCGGAAGCGGTGCGGACGCCGGGAATGTTTGTGGATTATATGGTTGAAGCAAGTTGTTGATATTTAAAGCGTATAGTTATGGAGAAATCAATGATTCGTGTAAGGATGAGCGCAAAGGATGCTCATTATGGCGGGAATTTGGTGGATGGCGCGCATATGGTGCATTTGTTCGGGGACGTGGCGACGGAGTTGCTGATTATGCATGACGGGGACGAGGGGTTGTTTGTGGCGTATGATAATGTGGAGTTTTTGGCGCCGGTGTATGCAGGTGATTATATTGAGGCGACGGGGGAGATTGTGAAGGTGGGGAATACGTCGCGGAAGATGGTGTTTGAGGCGCGGAAGGTGGTAGCTGCCCGCCCGGATGTTTCGCCTTCGGCTGCAGATGTGCTGGAGGAGCCAATTGTGGTGTGCCGTGCGAGCGGGACTTGCGTGGTGAAGAAAGAGGATCAAAGGAAGAATTGAAATAAAGAATGGTTATGGAGAAATTGATTATAACTGCCGCTATTTGCGGCGCAGAGGTGACGAAGGAGCAGAATCCTGCAGTCCCTTATACGGTGGAGGAGATTGTGAGGGAGGCGAAGTCGGCGGTGGATGCCGGCGCGGCGATTGTGCATTTGCATGTGCGCGAGGATGACGGGACGCCGACGCAGAGCAAGGCGCGTTTCAAGGAGTGTATTGACGCGATTTATGCGGTGTGCCCGGATGTGATTTTGATTCCTTCGACGGGGGGCGCTGTGGGAATGACGGCGGAGGAGCGGTTGCAGCCGACGGAGTTGATGCCGGAGATGGCGACGCTGGATTGCGGGACGTGCAATTTCGGGGATGATGTGTTTGAGAATACGATGCCGATGATGCGCGATTTCGGGAAGCGGATGTTGGAGAACGGGATTAAGCCGGAGTATGAGTGTTTCGAGATGGGGCATTTGGATACGGTGTTGAATATGGCACGGAAGGGTCAGGTGCCGGGCGAGCCGATGCAGTTTAATTTTGTGCTTGGGGTGCCGGGTTGTACGCCGGCAACGGTGCAGAATTTGAGCTGGATGGTGAATGCGATTCCGGCAGGGTCGACGTGGACGGCGACGGGTATCGGGCGTTATGCTTTCCCGATGGCGGCTGCGGCGATTGTGATGGGGGGAAATGTGCGTGTGGGGTTTGAGGATAATCTTTATTTGGAGAAGGGCGTGCTGGCGAAGTCGAACGGGGAGCTGGTGGCGAAGGTGGTGCGCCTTGCGAAGGAGTTGGGACGCGGCGTAGCGACTTCTGAGGAGGCACGCCGGATTTTGAGTTTGAAACCATTGAAGTAAGTTAATTTATAAAATATTGTTGTTATGAAAAAAGGAAATAAATATGGAACGCATCGGGTGATTTCCCCGAAGGGTGTGTTGCCCCAGCCGGCAGACAAGTTGGATAATAACATGGACGAAATCTATGACAATGAGATTTTGATTGATGTCCAGACGTTGAATATTGACTCTGCAAGTTTCACGCAGATTGAGGAGCAGGCAGGCGGCGACAAGGCTAAGATTGCCGAAATTATGATGGATATTGTAGCGAAGCAAGGGAAGCACCGGAATCCGGTGACTGGTTCCGGCGGCATGTTGCTGGGAACGGTGGAGAAGATTGGCGATGCGCTGGTTGGAAAGACGGATTTGAAGGTGGGCGACAAGATTGCGACGTTGGTGTCTTTGTCCCTGACGCCGTTGCGCATTGACAAGATTAAGGAAATCCGTGCGGATGTAGACCAGGTGGATATTGACGGGAAGGCTATCCTGTTCGAGAGTGGCATTTATGCAAAGATTCCGAGCGACCTGCCGGAGAAGTTGGCGTTGTCGGCATTGGATGTGGCAGGCGCTCCTGCACAGACGGCGAAGTTGGTGAAGCCGGGCGACACGGTGCTGATTATCGGCGCAGGCGGCAAATCGGGCATGTTGTGCTGCTATGAGGCGAAGAAGCGTGCCGGCGTGACGGGCAAGGTGATTGGCCTGTGCCATAGCCAGAAGAGCACGGAGCGGCTGGAGAAGCTAGGCTTCTGCGACTATGTGTTCTCTGCTGACGCAACGCAGCCGGTGCCGGTGATGGAGAAAATCGCTGAGTTGACGAACGGCGAGATGTGCGATATTACCATCAATAACGTGAATATTCCTGATACGGAAATGACGAGCATCTTGTGCACGAAGAATGACGGATTGGTTTATTTCTTCTCAATGGCAACGAGCTTTACGAAGGCAGCTCTGGGAGCCGAGGGCGTGGGAAGCGACGTGACGATGATTGTGGGGAACGGTTATACGAAGGGACATGCCGAGATTACGTTGCAGGAGTTGCGTGAGTGCGAGGCTTTGAGAAAGATTTTTACGGAATTGTACGCTTAATATGATTGAGGCTGTGTCAAAATAGTCGTTTTTCATACTCCCTCCCCCCTTCGGGGTACTCCCCCTATCTTAGGGGGAGAGTTGAAAATGTCTGGTATTCAAACTCCTCCCCTAAGATAGGGGAGGTGGCTGCGAAGCAGACGGAGGAGTATGACAGGCAGATTGGCACAGCCCCAAAAACTGAAGAATTTAGAAAATATGGCAAGTAGAAGGAAAGAGTTTTTCCCAGAGGTAACGGACGAGCAGTGGAATGATTGGCATT
>CALUKF010000043.1 GCA_944321145.1 uncultured Odoribacter sp.
TTCAACTTCCACATCGAAATCCGTTATGGCGCCGGCGCGTTTGTCTGCGGCGAGGAGACCGCCCTCATCCACTCCATGGAAGGGCTTCGCGGCGAACCGACTACGAAGCCGCCTTTCCCGGCAGAGTCCGGCTACCTGCGCAAGCCGACGAACGTGAATAACGTGGAGACGCTTGCCAATGTGCCTGCCATCCTAATTAAAGGGGCGGAGTGGTTTGCGTCTATCGGTACGGAGAAGTCGAAGGGCACGAAGGTGTTTGCCCTGGCGGGGAAAATCAATAATGTGGGTCTGATTGAGGTGCCTATGGGCACGACGCTGCGCGAGGTGATTTATGAAATCGGCGGCGGCATCAAGAATGGCAAGAAGTTCAAAGCCGTGCAGACGGGCGGTCCTTCGGGCGGTTGCCTCACGGAGAAGCATCTCGACACGCCGATTGATTTCGACAACCTGTTGGCTGCCGGGTCGATGATGGGTTCCGGCGGTATGATTGTCATGGACGAGGACGACTGTATGGTGGCGGTGGCGAAGTTCTACCTGGAGTTCATCGTCGAAGAGTCTTGCGGGAAGTGTTCGCCCTGCCGCATCGGCAATAAGCGCCTCTTGGAAATCCTCACGCGCATCACCGAGGGCAAGGGCACGATGGAAGACCTCGAAAATCTGCAGAACCTGAGCCGCGTCATCAAGGACACTGCCCTTTGCGGATTGGGACAGACTTCCCCGAACCCCGTGCTCTCGACCTTGGACAATTTCTATGACGAGTACGTTGCGCACATCCGCGACCACAAGTGCCCGGCGGGACAGTGCAAGGCATTGCTGTCCTATTACATTGACCCGCAATTGTGTATCGGCTGTACCCTTTGCGCCCGCAATTGCCCGGTGGATGCCATCCGTGGCGAACGCAAAGAGCCGCATTTCATCGACACGACGAAGTGTATCAAGTGTGGCGCCTGCAAAGACAAGTGTAAGTTCAAAGCCATCAGCGTGAGATAATCCCAGTACCAACGTCCACAAATAGAACATAGAACAATGCAAAATATAGTAACATTACAGATAGACAACCACACCGTGGAGGTGGAGAAAGGCACCACCGTCCTGGAAGCTGCCCGGCAAATCGGGGTACACATCCCATCGCTTTGCTATATGAACCTGAAAGACATGTGCATCACCAACCTGCCGGCATCCTGCCGCGTGTGTGTGGTGGAGGTGGAGGGACGCCGCAACCTGGCTCCCGCCTGCGCTACCCGCTGCGAGGAGGGCATGAAAGTGCACACGAGCACCCTGCGCGTGCTGAATGCCCGCCGCACGGTGTTGGAGCTTATCCTCTCCGATCACCCGCATGACTGCCTCATCTGCCCCAAGTCGGGCAACTGCGAATTGCAGAACCTGGCAGCTACGCTGAAGATTCACGAGATACCCTTTGCCGGGGCGCGCAACGTGCTCCCCATCGAGACGTCGCCTTCCATCGTGCGCGATATGAGTAAGTGTATCTACTGCCGCCGCTGTGAGATGATGTGCAACGAGGTGCAGACCGTCGGCGCGCTGGCTGCTGTGAACAGGGGATTTGTCTCTACGATTTCCCCTGCCTTCCATGAGAATTTGGCGGATTCCGAATGTACCTTCTGCGGGCAGTGTGTGGCAGTGTGCCCCGTGGGCGCGCTGACCGAGGTTGACCATACCAACCGCCTGCTCCGCGACCTCAATAATCCGAAGAAGACTGTCATCGTGCAGACGGCTCCCGCTGTCCGCGCCGCGCTTGGCGAGGAGTTTGGCATGAAGCCGGGCACCTCTGTTACCGGCAAGATGGTTGCCGCCCTGCGCCAGTTGGGCTTCCAGAAGGTGTTTGACACGGACTTTGCCGCCGACCTTACTATCATGGAGGAAGGGAGCGAGTTGCTCGACCGCCTTACCCGTTACCTCAACGGCGACAAGGAGGTGCGCCTGCCGATACTGACCTCTTGCTGCCCGGCATGGGTGAACTTCTTCGAGCATCAGTTCCCCGACCTGCTCGACGTGCCTTCCACGGCGCGCTCCCCGCAGCAGATGTTCGGCTCTATTGCCAAGACCTATTGGGCTGAGAAAATGGGCATTCCGCGCGAAGACCTCATTGTTGTTTCCATTATGCCCTGCCTCGCAAAGAAGTACGAGTGCGCGCGTGAAGAGTTTTCTACCAACGGCGACCCGGATGTGAATTACTCTATTTCCACCCGCGAGCTGGCGAGCCTCATCAAGCGTGCGAACATTGACTTCGAGACTTTGCCTGACGAGGAGTTTGACCAGCCCCTTGGCGAATCTACCGGAGCGGGAGTTATCTTCGGAGCTTCCGGCGGCGTGATGGAAGCGGCTCTCCGCACAGCTTACGAGCTTTATACCGGCAAGACGCTTGACAAAGTGGATTTCGAGGAAACCCGCGGGCTTCAGAATATCAAGCGTGCGACCATCGACCTTAACGGCACGAAGCTCAACATCGGCATTGCCCATGGGCTTGGTAACGCCCGCAAGCTCCTCAACGAAATCCGTGAGGGCAAGTCGGAGTTCCATGCCATTGAAATTATGGCGTGTCCCGGCGGGTGCATCGGCGGAGGAGGGCAGCCCCTCCACCACGGCAATTCTGAACTTCTCAAGGCGCGCAGCCGTGCCCTCTATGAGGAGGACAAGCACAAGCCGCTCCGGAAGTCCCATGAGAACCCGGACATCGTTCGCCTCTACGAGGAGTTCCTCGGCAAGCCGCTGAGCGAGAAAGCCCACCACTTGCTCCACACGCATTATTTTAAAAAGTAAACATGAACCCATAAATTCGACATTATGAGCGAAATCAAAATACCGCAAAACAAAATCGACCAGCTGCTCGACATCTGCAACGAGCACGGCAACCAGCCCGGCGAGCTCATCAACATCCTGCACAAGGCGCAGCACCTTTTCGGTTACCTGCCCCAGGAAGTGCAACGCATCGTAGCCCGCCAATTGGGCATCCCCGTATCGAAAGTCTACGGGGTGGTCACCTTCTATTCCTTTTTTACCATGACGCCGAAGGGCGAGCATCCGATATCTGTCTGCATGGGTACGGCGTGCTACGTGCGCGGCGCGGAGAAAGTGCTCGACGAGTTCCGCCGTATTCTGGGTATCAACGTCGGTGAGACGACTCCGGACGGCAAATACTCCCTCTCCAGCCTGCGCTGCGTGGGGGCATGCGGCTTGGCACCCGTTGTGCTGATTGGCGAGAAAGTCTACGGGCGTGTTGTGCCGGGCGACGTAGAGAAGATTCTCAAGGAACTGGAATAACTTGCTTCGAGAGAATAATGCAAGGCGTGCGGCGTGCCCGCACGCCTTTTTGTATAAATAGAGGCAACGCCGGGGATTCGCTTGCTTTGCTCCGTGCCACACTCATTTCCGACACGTTTAAGTGACGCTTGCAAGTGTTAGTGGTTTGCTGTTGGTACGGGAGTGGTGCGTACGTCATCGGGCGGAAGAGCAGCCTTGAGGCTGTTTTTTACCCCTTTTCCGTGTAATCCCTCTGTTATCTATTAGATAACACGCTCGATTCAGGCAATAAGTTTGAAACAATCTTCTTACGCCTTCGCTGGGCGGACAGTCGTGAGTAGTGGCTCGGTAGAGGTGTAAGTAGTCAGTAAGCCCCTTATGGGAGGAGAAGGGAAGGATATCTCTGTGTAAGGGAGAAATATTCTTTCTAAACGGAGGCGCATTTTGGGGGAGTTTGTATATCTTTGCGTTATCATAAATGAGGAAAGCCATGTATAGAGACGAAATAAAATGATGAAGAAAATAGCAGCAATACATGATTTGTCGGGGTATGGCAGGGCGTCGCTGACGGTGGCGATACCGATATTGTCGTATATGGGTTATCAGGTGTGTCCTTTGCCGACGGCGGTGCTTTCGGCGCATAGCGAGTATGAGGGATTCCGGAGTTTTGACCTCACGGAGCAGATGCAACCGATTATTGACCATTGGAAGCAGTTGGGATTGCGTTTCGATGCTCTGTATTCGGGTTATTTGGCTTCGGAGCGGCAGTTGGATATAGTGGAGGGCTTTTTTAAGGATTTCACTCCGGAAGCCGGATTTATCTTGGTGGATCCGGTACTGGGCGACCGTGGACGGCTGTATCCGGGGATGGAGGAACGGATGGTTGAGGGGATGAGGCGTCTGTGCAGCATGGCGAATGTGATTACGCCCAATCTGACGGAGGCGGCTTTCCTGTTGGGAAAACCGATGCACCATGCCGTGACGGCTGCGGAGGCTGCAGAATGGTGTGTGGAATTGGCAGGAATGGGACCGGAGCATTGCATTATTACATCGGCACCCGGCGAGCGGAAGGAACGGGTGGCGACGCTCGCCTATAACCGCACGGATGGGCGGCTGTGGCGGGTGAGTTGCGATTTCCTGCCGGCGTCTTATCCGGGAACGGGGGATGCTTTTGCCAGCGTGATTACGGGGTGCCTTCTGAATGGTGACAGTCTGCCGGAAGCATTGGAGCGGGCAGTGTACTTTATCCAGATGGGCATCCGTGCTACCTTTGGCGGCGAGCATCGTCCGTTGGACGGGATGGAGCAGGAGAAGGTGTTGCATTATCTGGTGGAGCCGTTGCCTTATTTCACTTACGAATTGCTGGGTACTTACCGATGAGCGTGCGTGCGGTCATTACAGATTTGGACGGGACGATACTTCCCCGCGGGGGTGAAATCAGCCCACGAACGGTAGCTGCGCTTCGCGATGCCGGGACAGGAGGATGCCTCCGGATGGTTGCCACGGGGCGCAATCTTTATTCGGTATTGCAGGCTTTGCCTTCGGATTTCCCGGTGGATTATGTGGTCTTCTCTTCGGGGGCGGGGGCAATGCGTTGGAGCGACCGAAGTTTGCTTTATGCCACGCATCTGGAGGAACAGGAAGCCCGCAGGATTGCCGGACTGTTGTGGGATTACGGGATAAATTTCACGGTGCAGCGCGAGATACCTGATAACCATCTGTTTTATTATACTTCGCTTTATCCGGAGCACGAGGATTTTCGCCGCAGGGTGGAACATTATGCGCCGTTCGGTACGTGCATTGCCTCGCCGGAGGAGATCGTCGGGGCAGCTACGCAGTTTGTTGTGATATTGGATGTCAGGCAATTACGGCTTTTCGATGAAATGCGGCGGGAACTTTCGGCTTATTCCGTTGTGCGCTCCACTTCGCCCATAGACAACCGGGCGCTTTGGCTGGAGGTTTTTGCCCCTGGAGTCAACAAAGGCATGGCATGCAGCCGGATTCTGGAGGAGGCGGGCATTCCTTGGAGTGCATGTGCCGGCATAGGAAACGACTATAATGACACTGATTTCCTCTCCCGTTGTGGCGAGGCTTTCGTCGTAGGCAATGCTCCTTGGCAGCTCCGTGAGCGTTTCCGCACCGTCTCGGAAAACCTTGAATTGGGATTTGCGGAGTTTATGCAGAAGGTATCGTGTTAATTTGTTTAAGTCATATTAGTGATAATGTAAGAAATGAGAATTGGGGAAAAATTTATTTACCTCTTCGTGTTGTCAAGCAATAAATTTAATTGTGCTTGAAGTTCCTCCCGATGAGGAAGATATAGTTGGTAACGTGCTGCAAAAAGTTGATTATCGATGCCTTGAAGGGCATACTCCATCAATAACTCATCTTTCTTTGCCCCTAAAACAATGCCAACCGGAGGATTATCGTCTGGCTGGCAGATTTCGTTTTTAAAGTAATTTAGGTATAGATTCATCTGACCTATATCGCTATGTTTGATTTCTGCACGCTTTAAATCAATAAGAACATAGCATTTTAGAATTGTGTGATAGAACACTAAGTCAACTTTGAAACGTCTGGCACCAATTGGCACTATATATTGGCGACCAATAAAAGCAAAACCTCTACCTAATTCTAATAGAAATTGCTCCATGTTGATCTTCAATGCTTTCTCAAGTTCACTCTCTTTGTAACGCTTCTGTTTAGGTATTCCTGTAAATTCAAGTATATATGGGTCGTGAATAATATCTGCAGGAGATAATACTTGATGTCCCTGATTGGCAAGGGCAAGTATCCCTTCTTTGTCTGTACTGAGAGCAAGTCGCTGGAATAGAGATGAGTTTATCTGGCGTTTCAGTTCTCTGACCTTCCAGCCTTCTTTGATGCACTCCTTCATATAGAACTGCAACTCCAATGGGTCATCACATTTAAGCAATTCAAAGTAATGACTCCACGTTAATTGGTGAGACAGCGTTTCACTTTTTGGGAAAGTCAAATATAGTTTGCGCATGTATATAAGGTTAGAACGACTAAAGCCCTTTCCCTTAAGACGTGTCAGGTCTTTTGCAAGATTAGTTATTAGTTTATCTCCATATTTAGCTTTAGCGTTACCGCCTTGTTCAAACTCTACGATATATCGACCTGTTTGCCAATTTGCATCAAGTAGTTCCGTGTTGACTGCAATCGCAGCCTTTGCTTTTGCATTCTCCCAAAGATTTGAAATGAGCGAGATAAGTTTCACATATTCGGGATCATCACTTGGAAGTTGACCTATTGATCGTATTTTGATATTATTCATATATTGTCAATGATTTCTCTGGTTGTGAACTACTCCGGCTCCGTTGCGAGGATGGCTTTGTAGCCGTAGGTTTTGGCGATGTTCATGACGCGGACGACTTGCTCGATGGGGACGGATTTTTCGGCTTCGATGGAGACGCACGGGTCATCGGCATTTTTAAGTGCGTCGACAATGCGGCTTTCCAGCTGTGAGAAGGGAACGACTTTCTGGTTGAAATAAAACGTGAGGTTCCGGTCGATGGAAACGACAGCGGTCGGTTGGTTCGACGTCTGGTTCGTACTCTTTGGAAGGAGCAGGCGCAAGGCGTTCGGATTGATGAGGGTGGAAGTCACCATGAAAAAGATGAGCAACAGGAATACAATGTCCGTCATCGACGACATGTTGAAATTGGGATTGGGTTTTCGGGCACGTCTGATCATGGCTGGCGGCGGTTTTACTTTTGACTGTTGATTTCGTAGATGGTTTCCATAAAGTCGGCGGATGCGCTTTCCATAAGGTTCACCACGCGGTCGATGTATCCCGTGAGGATATTGTAGGCGAAGTAGGCGATGATGCCGACAATCAACCCTGCAACCGTGGTGACCATAGCCGTGTAAATGCCTCGCGAGAGCAAGGTGATATTGATATTGCTCCCGGCGACGGACATGTCATAGAATGCCTGTACCATTCCGACCACTGTGCCGAGGAACCCAATCATCGGTGCCATCCCCGCACAGGTTGCCAGGGGGTTAAGCCCCTTTTCCATGGCAGCGACTTCAAGGTTCGCGGTCGAGTCCATGATGGCATGCAGTTCGGCAACAGGGAGGTTGCGGTGCCGCACGCCCTTGGCAATCATGCGGGCGACGGGGGTATTTTCCTCCCGGCAAAGGTCGAGGGCTGCACGGCTGTCTCCCTTGCGCAGGCATGCCTGGATGTTCTCGATGGATGCGTCATTTCGTTTCGTGTACCGGCGGATGAGCAAATACCGTTCGCAGAAAATATAAACGGCAATGACGGAAAGGATGAAAATAGGAATCATCAGCCATCCGCCTTTGACGATGAGTCCCCATACGCTGAGTTCGGTTGCTGCCGCCGGGGCGGCTGCCAATACAATCAATTGCTCCATGTCGTTTTCTAATTTCTTTTCAGAGCGCGAAGATAGTGAAAAGCAGGGAGGAAAAAAAGTCATGCCCCATGAATATTTCTCCCTTTGCGCAATGAAAAAATAGCCCTTCCTTTGCGGCGTACAAAAAAACAGTAAATGATGAACAAGATGAAATTAAGCGAGAATCGGGGCAATATGCTTCACGGGGTTTTGTTAGTGGCACTCTTCTCATGTGCCGCATTCTACATCGGCGGCTTTGCGTTCTTCCAACGCCTGTCGTTGAGTCCAATGGTTATCGGCATCGTGTTGGGTATGCTTTATGCCAATAGTTTGCGCAACCGCTTGCCGGAGACTTGGGTGCCGGGCATTGTATTTTCGTCCAAAAAACTCTTGCGTCTTGGGATTATCCTCTATGGTTTTCGCCTGACGTTTACCGACATTGCCCACGTGGGCTTGGCGGCGGTGGCGGTGGATGCCGTTGTCGTGACGGTGACCATCGTGGGCGGCGTGCTGCTTGGACGGCTTTTGAAAATGGACAAGGAAGTGGCATTGCTGACCTCTGTGGGAAGCGCGATATGTGGGGCAGCCGCCGTTCTCGGGGCGGAGGCGACGCTGCGCACCAAGCCCTACAAGACGGCGGTGGCAGTCTCCACGGTGGTGCTTTTCGGCACGCTTTCCATGTTCCTTTACCCCCTTCTCTACCGCAATGGCATTGTAGGCTTGACGCCTGAGCAGATGGGAGTCTACACTGGTTCCACCCTCCACGAGGTGGCGCATGTCGTTGGCGCAGGCAATGCCATGGGGACTGAAATTGCAGGTTCCTCCGTGATTGTGAAAATGATTCGCGTCATGATGCTTGTGCCCGTCCTCCTCGTGCTCGGTTTCTGGATGGCGCGGGGGAAGAGCCGTGGTGCAGAGGGCAAAGGCAAAGTGGCAGTGCCTTGGTTTGCATTCGGCTTCCTTGCAGTGATAGCCTTCAATTCCTTGGACTTGCTTCCCGTGGCATTGGTGGAGGGCATCAACAGTTTCGACACCTTCCTTCTCACCATGGCGATGACCGCGTTGGGTATGGAGACCGGCATCGAGAAATTCAAACAGGCGGGGGCGAAACCCTTCCTCCTTGCCTCTCTCCTCTACGTGTGGCTTCTCGGTGGTGGCTACTTGATGGCGCGTTATTGGGCGGGTTGTTAGCGGATGGGATTGTAGAGCATATTCCTTAGACTCTTGTCGTTATAGACGAAATCCAAGAACTTTCGGGCATAAGGGTCGGGTTCGCCTTGCTGGTGGATGGCATAAAGCGTGCGCCCGATGCTCAGCCCCTCGATGTCGATGATGCGGAGATGTCCGTCTTTCAGCGCTTCGCGGATGCTGTAAATCGAGAGGAAGGCAATGCATTCGGCATGACAGAGATACTGCTTGATGCCTTCCGTTGAGCCTAAAACCAACTGCTCTTTTAACTCGTCGATGGGGATATTTGCCTCTGCCAGTTGTTTGCGGATGACCTGTTCCGTCCCCGAACCTTTCTCCCGGAAAACAAACGGGTAACGCCCCAGTTCTTCCTTTTCGATACTTGCCGGAATATTGCTGCCGGCAGCGCAGACGGGCACAATCTCATCCTTCAGGAAAGGGATATAATGGATATCGGGTTGCGAGGGGTTGCCCTCGATGAACGCAAGGTGCAATTCCCCATTCCTGATTTGCTCCTCCACTTGCCGGGTGTTCCCGCTGATGAGGTTGATTTTGATGCCGGGCATTGTCTCGATAAAGCGGGCAAGGGCGGCAGGCAGGATGTACTGTGCGAGCGTTGTGCTTGCACCGATGTGCAACGTGCCCTCGAAACGCTTGCGCAGGCAGTCCATCCCGAACGCGATTTCCCTTTCCTTTCCCAACAGCTTTTCAGTCTCCTCGTGGAGGTAACGGGCGGCTTCCGTCAGCTGCATTTGCCCTTTGGAGCGGTGGAAAAGGGTGATGCCCAATTCTTTCTCCAACTCCCGGACGCTCTTGGACACGGCGGATTGCGAGAGGTGCAGTTCGTCTGCAGCCCGTGTCATGTTGAGATGGCGGGCAAGGGAGCAAAATATTTTATACTTATGGTCGAGCATGGCTTTTCATGTTTATGGTTTCTGCAAAATAACAAAAATATCTCCGTTCGGGCAAGTTTTTCACCTTGCCTGCGTGTTTCTTCTTGTTTTCGTCCCATGTTGCCTTCATTTCACCCTTATTTCGCCTATATTTCGCTACCATATCACCACCATTTCACCGCCATTTCAAGTATTGCAATATTGTGTTCTTCGTTTTTTCTTACATCTTTCTTATTAAAAAAATAGAAGGAAAATAGGATGAAAATAGGAGAGAAATAGGAAGTGAACTGGTGATATGGTGGTGAAATGGTGGTGATATGGTAGCGAAATATAGGCGAAATGCCGGTGAAGGATGGATGAGTGATGATTGACGTGAAATGGGGATAGGGGATTTTTTGGAACAGGGAAGGATAATTTTTGAACAAAAATTTTCAGGCATTTTCTTTGTTATCCAATGTAAAAATGTTATCTTGTGCCTGTAAAATGAAATGTTTTTTTAATCGTATGAATTATGGAAAACAAGTTGGATTTATTGACGAAGAAATTGTATGAAGAGGGGGTGGAGAAGGCGAACCGGGAAGCGGAGCGCGTGACGGGCGAGGCTCAACAGCAGGCAGAGAAGTTGCTGGCGGATGCACGGGCGGAGGCGGATGCCATCCGGAAACGGGCGGAAGCGGAGGCGGAGGATTTGAAGCGGAAGGCGGAGGCGGAGATGGCTGCTGGGGCACGGCTTGCGGTGGCGGCGTTGAAGCAGGAGCTGGCAGGGCTTGTTGCGGGAAAGGTGGCAGGCGGGTTGGCGGCAACGGCTTTCGACGAACGGGCGTTTGTGCAGGAGATGATGCTGGAGGTTGTCCGGAAATGGGATGTGGCTGCCGGAAGCCTGGATTTGGAAGTGGTGCTATCGGACGGGGAGCGGGAGGCTTTCCGGGAGTATGTGGAACGGAAGTGCAAGGAATTGCTGGATAAGGGGCTGGAAATCAAAGACGGGGGAGCAGAGGGGAGGTTTGTGGTGCGCCCGAAGGGGGAGGGGTATGAGGTGGCTTTTTCGGAGGAGTTGTTCCGGGATTTTTTCAGCCGGTATGTGAAGGAGTTGGTGAAGAAGCTGTTGTATCAGGAGTGAGTGTCCCTAAAATCGGAATGAGATGGATTACATTGCTTTTATAGCGGGTTTGCCCGAGATGATGCGGGAGGAACGGCGGTTGCCGTTGACGGTCGCGGAGTTCCGGATGCAATTGAAGGATTACATCCGGGAGAAGGACGAGCGGGTGCTGGATTTGTTTTTCCTGCCGGCAGACCATGTGCAGGTGTTGCGCTTGTTGAGGCATGAGGAGGCGGATGCGGGGGTGCGGACGGTTTATCCGCTGGCGTTGCTGGCGGAGGAGGTGGCGGAGCCTGACGGGCGGATTCCGGTTTATTTGCAGGAGTTTATCACGGATTTCAAGGAGGGGAGGTTGGAGCCGGGGGTGTTGCCGGAGAATGTGTTGGCAGGGAGGTATTGTGATTATATGTTGCGGTCGGGCAACCGGCTGGTGAGGAGGTATTCGGAATTTGCGATGAACTTGAAGAATCTGGTGGCAGCTTTGACGGCGAGGAAGCATGAGCGGGAGGTAGCGCGGGAGGTGGTGGGGAGCAATGAGTTTGCGGTGGCTTTGCGGTCGTCGGCTGCAAAGGATTTCGGGCTTGCGTTGGATTATCCATACGTGGAACGGGTGATGGCGTTGATGGAGGCGGGCGATTTGGTGGAGAGGGAGCGGGGATTGGACATGATGCGTTGGGATTTTCTGGACGAGGCGGTGCTTTTTGAGTATTTTTCTTTTGAGCGGGTCATCAGTTATTTGTTGCAGCTGATGATTTTGGAACGCTGGAGCCGGATGGCGCCGGAGTCGGGGCGGAAGGTTTTCATGGAGCTGGTGGAGCGTTTCAGGCGGAGTTTTCAGTTTGAGGAACAGTTTAAGTAATTTGATATATGGATAAAACACAAGGAAAAGTGCATAGTATTATCTCCAATCTTGTGCTTGTCAAGGTGGAGGGGGCAGTCTCCCAGAATGAGATTTGTTTCATTGCGCTGGGGCAGGAGCGTTTGATGGCGGAGGTGATTAAGGTGGTGGGGGATATGGCGTATGTGCAGGTATTTGAGAGTACCCGCGGGTTGAAGCCCGGCATGGGGGTGGAGTTTGAGCAGCACATGTTGGAGGCGACGCTCGGACCGGGGCTGTTGTCGAAGAATTTCGACGGGTTGCAGAATGATTTGGACAAGATGTCGGGGGTGTTTTTGAAGCGGGGGGAATATACGCATCCGTTGGAGACGGACAAGAAGTGGCGGTTTACACCGCTGGCGGAACCGGGAATGCGGGTCAGGGCTGCCGACTGGTTGGGGAATGTGAAGGAGAATTGGCTGGATCATAAGATTATGGTGCCTTTCAAGTGGTGGGGGGAGTATGTGGTGGAGTGGGTGGCGCCGGAGGGTGAGTATACGATTCTCGACACGGTTGCCCGGCTGAAGGACGAGGGGGGAAAGGCGTATGAGGTGACGATGGTGCAGAAGTGGCCGGTGAAGATGCCTATCCGCGCATACGTGGATAAGCCGCGCCCGTTCCGGCAGATGGAGACGGGGGTGCGGGTGATTGACACGATGAACCCGATGCTGGAAGGGGGAACGGGGTTTATTCCGGGACCTTTCGGGACGGGGAAGACGGTGTTGCAGCATGCGTTGGCGAGGTTTGCGGATGCGGATGTGATTATCATGGCGGCATGCGGGGAGCGGGCGAACGAGGTGGTGGAGATTTTCACGGAGTTTCCTGAGTTGCAAGACCCGCGGACGGGGCGGTCGCTGTATGAGCGTACGACGATTATTGCGAATACGTCGAATATGCCGGTGGCAGCCCGTGAGGCGTCGGTGTATACGGCGATGACGATTGGGGAGTATTACCGGGCGATGGGGATGAAGGTGCTGTTGTTGGCGGACTCCACGTCGCGGTGGGCGCAGGCGTTGCGCGAGATGTCGAACCGCATGGAGGAGTTGCCGGGACAGGACGCTTTCCCGATGGATTTGTCTGCCATCATTTCCAATTTCTATGCGAGGGCGGGGATGGTGTACCTGAATAACGGGAAGACGGGTTCGGTGACGTTTATCGGGACGGTGTCGCCTGCGGGCGGTAATTTGAAGGAGCCGGTGACGGAGTCGACGAAGAAGGTGGCGCGCTGCTTCTATGCGTTGTCGCAGGCGCGGGCGGACTCGAAGCGTTACCCTGCCATCGACACGCTGGAGTCGTATTCCAAGTATTTGGAGTATCCGGAGTTCGTGCGCTATGCGAAGGAGCATATTTCGGAGGACTGGATTGAGGCGGTGAATGAGGCGCGGAACCGGCTGGTGCGTGGACGTGAGACGGCAGAGCAGATTGATATTTTGGGGGATGACGGGGTGCCGTTGGATTACCATGTGGTGTTCTGGAAGTCGGAGTTGATTGATTTTGTGATTTTGCAGCAGGACGCTTTTGACGCAGTGGATGGTTCGACTTCGATGAAGCGGCAGCAGTATATGTTGAAAAAGGTGTTGGATGTGGCGAGGGCGGATTTCGAGTTTGAGTCTTTTGAGGAGGTGAATCCTTATTTTAAGCGCATCATCAACGGGTTCAAGCAGATGAATTATGCGGAGTTTGAGTCGGAGCCTTTCCGGAGGCATGAGGCAGAGGTGGAGCAAATTATTAACGAAAGAAAGAGATAGTTATGAGTACGGCTTTTCAAAAAGTATATACGAAAATCACCCAGATTACGAAGGCGACTTGCTCGCTGAAGGCGCAGGGCGTCGGGAATGACGAGTTGGCATTGGTGGACGGGCGGCTGGCGCAGGTGGTGAAAATTTGGGGCGAGGATGTCACGTTGCAGGTGTTTTCCGGCACGGAAGGGATACCGACGAATGCAGAGGTGACGTTTCTGGGCAAGGCGCCGACGCTGAAGGTGGGGGAGGATTTGTGCGGGCGTTTTTTCAATGCGTTCGGCGAACCGATAGACGGAGGACCTGCGATTGACGGCGAGGAACGTGAAATCGGGGGACCATCGGTGAACCCGGTGCGGCGCAAGCAGCCTTCGGAACTGATTGCGACCGGGATTGCGGGGATTGACCTGAACAATACCTTGGTGTCGGGACAGAAGATACCGTTTTTTGCCGACCCTGACCAGCCTTATAACCAGGTGATGGCGAATGTGGCGTTGCGGGCGCAGACGGACAGGATTATCTTGGGCGGCATGGGTTTGACGAATGACGATTATTTGTATTTCAAGAATTTGTTTGATGATGCGGGGGTGTCCGACCGCATTGTGAGTTTCGTGAACACGACGGAGGCGCCTCCCGTGGAGCGGCTGCTGGTGCCGGACATGGCGCTGACGGCGGCGGAGTATTTCGCTGTAGACCGGAATGAGAAGGTGCTGGTGTTGCTGACGGACATGACGTTATATGCGGATGCGCTGAGCATTGTGTCGAACCGCATGGACCAAATCCCGTCGAAGGATTCGATGCCGGGTTCGCTGTATTCGGATTTGGCGAAGATTTATGAGAAGGCGGTGCAATTCCCGACGGGCGGTTCCATCACGATTATAGCCGTGACGACGCTTTCGGGCGGGGACATTACGCACGCGATTCCTGATAACACGGGGTATATCACGGAGGGGCAGTTGTTCCTGCGGAAAGATGCAGAAATCGGGAAAGTGATTGTCGACCCCTTCCGGAGCCTTTCGCGCTTGAAACAATTGGTCATCGGGAAGCGGACGAGGAAAGACCATGCCCAGGTGATGAATGCCGCTATCCGTCTGTATGCCGATGCGGCGAATGCCCGCACGAAACTGGAGAACGGTTTTGAGTTGACGGATTACGACCGGCGGACGCTGGAGTTTGCAAAGGATTATTCCAATGAGTTGCTGGCGATTGACGTCAACATGGATGTTGAGCAGATGCTGAATACGGCATGGACGCTCTTCGGGAGGTATTTTAACCGCTCGGAGTTGGGCATCAAGGAGGAGATTGTGAATGAGTTTGGCAAGAACATACAATAAAAACAATGCGGTATGGCGATTAAATTCCAATATAATAAGACTTCGCTCCAGCAGCTGGAGAAGCAGCTCAAGATGCGTGAGCGGGCTTTGCCTACCATCAAGAACAAGGAGTCTGCCTTGCGTTCGGAGGTGAAGAAAGCAAAGGCGGAGGCGGACGAGTTTGACGCCAGACTGGAGCAGACACTGGACGCGTTGCATGACATGCTCCAGCTCTATGACGAGTATGTGCCCGGCGTGCTTCGGGTGAAGGACGTGGGCATGGCGGTGAAGAAAATCGCAGGAGTGCGGACGCCGGTGTTGGAGAAGGTGGAGTATGAGGTGGCGGATTTCAGCCTTTTCAATGCGCCGGGCTGGTTGCTCGACGGGATTGAATACTTGCAGGAGGTTGTGCGGATTGCGTTGGAGCGGGAGTTTTACCTTCGGAAGATGGAATTGCTCGACCGTGCACGCAAGAAGACAACGCAGAAAGTGAATCTCTATGAGAAGGTGCAGATTCCCGGTTTTCAGGAAGCCATCCGGAAAATCAAGCGTTTCCTGGAGGATGAGGAAAACCTGTCGAAGTCTGCGCAGAAGATTGTGAAAACCCGTAAAGCAATGGAGGACGGATTATGATACAACCGATGCAGAAATTGTCCCTGCTGATATACCATAAGGATTATCAGCCTTTCCTCGAAGCCCTTCGGGAAAAGGGAGTGGTGCATATTTTTGAAGACCGTGGGCGTTCTGCCGAAAACGAGGAGTTGAAGCAGCGGCTTGCCTTACTGAAACGGATTGGGGAAGTTGCCAAAGGCTTTGCCCGGCGGCAGCGGGAAGGGGTGCAGTTGCCTGAAGCGGAACTTGCCCGGTGGAGGAAGGCGGCGACGGCAGAAGAGAAATGGGCTTTTTATCGCCGTGTTTTCCAAACGGGAGAGGCGGCGGAAAAGGCTCCGGGCGACGGGACATTGCTTGCTTGCTTGGAAAACCGTTTCAAGTCGGTGGAGCAACGGGAGCAGGAGCTGGCTGCGCTTGCAAAGACTTTGGGCGTTTATGCCCCGTGGGGCGATTTGCCCCGGGAGCGGATGCAAGGCTTGCGGCGCGCGGGCTGGGAGTTGCGCTTCTTCACGGTGGCTTCGCGCAAGTATTTGCCGGAGTGGGAGGAGCAATTCAATGCCTTCCTTATCCGTGAGGAGAAGGGGCAGGCGTATTTTGTGGCATTGCTGCCCGTAGGCGCTTCGGCATTGCCGGAGGCGGATGAGGTGCATTTCCCGGCGGAGAGTGCAGGCGAGCTTCGGCAGCGGATGGAAGCCTGCCGTGTGGATAAAGAACGGCTGGAACAGACGCTGGCAGAGGTCGCGCCTTGCGCACTGGCTGATTTGTCGGAGATGCGGGTGCGGGCGTTGGAGCGTACGGATGTGCTGAAAGTGCAGGACGCTTCGCAAAAGCTCTTGGACGAGAAAGTCATTGCCTTAGAAGGCTGGGTGCCTGCTGCAAGGGCGGAGGAGACGGCGGAATGGTTGGCGGCGGAGGATGCCGTGTATGAGCTGAGCGCGCCTGCGGCAGAGGATAATCCGCCGATATTGTTGAAGAATAACCGCTTTGCACGCCTGTTTGAATTTATCGGGGAGTTGTACTCCCTGCCGAATTACCGGGAGATTGACTTGACGCCTTTCTTTGCGCCTTTCTTTGTGCTCTTTTTCGGTTTCTGTTTGGGAGACGCGGGCTACGGCCTGTTGATACTCCTGGCAGTGACCCTTTACAAGCCGAAGGCGAAACGGGCGTTGCGTCCGGTGCTTTCCCTGGCGCAATGGCTGGGGGTGGCTACGGTGGTGATGGGATGTGTAGGGGGCACTTTCTTCGGCGTTTCGTTGCTGGATGCGCAAATCGGCTGGCTGGAGCAATTCAAAGCCTACATGCTCGATTCGCAGGATTTGTTCAATCTGGCATTGATTATCGGCGTGGTGCAAATCCTTTTCGGCATGGTGCTGAAGGTGGCGAACCTCTGGCGGCAGCATGGCTTCGCAGCGGCATTGTCGACCATCGGCTGGCTGGTGGCGATACTGGGCGGCGGGGCTTGCTACGGGCTTTCGCGCATGGGTTACGATGTGACCATCCCGCTGTATGCCGTGGGGATTGTGGCAGGGCTGTTGGTTTTCGTATTCAACGATGTGCGGCGCAATGTGCTGGTCAATGTCGGTGCAGGGGTCTGGGACGCCTATAATATGGTGACCGGGCTGCTGGGGGATACCCTTTCCTATATCCGCTTGTTTGCCTTGGGCATATCAAGCGCAGTGCTGGGATTGGTGTTCAACGACTTGGCAATCAACATGAGCGGCGACATCCTGGTGGTAAAGCAGTTGCTGATGCTCATTATCCTGGTGTTCGGGCATGGGGTCAACCTCTTTATGGCAGGCTTGGGCTCGTTTGTCCACCCGATGCGCCTGACTTTTGTTGAGTTTTATAAAAATGCAGGGTTTGAAGGAGGGGGAAAGAAATATGCGCCTTTCGGTAAAAGGCAATGAATGAGAATAAATAAGTACAAACAATTAAAAATAGAAGATTATGAACGAGATTATTTTAGCTTACATTGGCGTAGGTTTGATGTTAGGTTTGTCCGGAATCGGCAGTGCATACGGCGTGACGATTGGTGGTAATGCGACGCTTGGCGCTTTGAAAAAGAATGACGAAGCGTTTGGTAATTACATGGTGCTCTGCGCCCTTCCCGGCACGCAGGGCTTGTATGGCTTTTTGGGATTCTTCCTCCTGAGGGGCGTGCTGACGCCCGAAATCACCTGGTTGCAGGCGGCAGCCGTTTTCGGTGCCGGCCTGGGCTTGGGATTGGTGTGCCTCTTCTCTGCCATCCGGCAGGGGCAGGTGTGCGCCAACGGCATCATTGAAATCGGTGCAGGCTACGACGTCTTCGGCAAGACGTTGATTCTGGCGGTATTCCCGGAGCTGTACGCGATTGTCGCCGTCGCCGCGACCTTCATGATTAGCACGGCGATTTGATAGGGTAGGGGGAAAGGTTAATTTTTAATCTTTCCCCTTGCTGTTTAATATTAATTCGTATTTTTGCGTCATAATAATGACGGCATGATGGACAACAAGGAAATAAACGAACGGGATTTGCTGCAGAAATTGAGTAAAGGAAGCGAGGCAGCTTTCTCGGTGCTTTTTACGCATTATTATGCAGACCTCGTGCTGTTTGCAGGCTCGTGGCTCAAGGGGGAGCAGGAGGCTTGCGAGGACATGGTGCAGGAGGTGTTCCTGCGCTTGTGGAGCGACCGGGCGGAGGCTGCCGGCATTGATTCGTTGAAATCCTTTTTGTTGAAAGCGGTGCAGAACCGCTGTATCAGTTATTTGCGCCACAAGCAGATAGAGAGCAAGTATGCAGGTTTGGCGGCTGTGACGATGAGCAATGTGAGCCGCGAAACGGAGCATTATATCCTTTATTCCGAATTGAGAGAACGGTTGGACGAGGCGCTTGAAATCCTTTCGCCCGTCCAGCGGAAATGTTTTGAAATGAGCCGGTTCGAGGGTGTCAAGCAGACGGAGATAGCCAAGGAATTGAATGTTTCTCTTCGGACGGTGGAATTGCGCCTTTCCGAGGCTTTGCAGATACTGCAAGAGCAGTTGAAAGATTATTTTACGATTTGTTTGCTTCTTTTTTGCTGAAAAAGTGGGTTTTTGATTGCGGGTTTTGTTTCCTGATGCGTCTTTAAGGAAACAATAAAGGATAGTTATGGATATAGATCAATTGATACAAAAGTATTTGCATTCGGAAATCACGCCGGAGGAACGGGAGGAACTGAACCGCTGGCTGATGGAGGACGATGAGCACTTGCGTTACTTCTTTCGTTGCCAGAATTTGCAGGATGTTTACCAGCCCGCCTTCTTGCCGGAGGGAATTAACGGGCGAAAGGCATTGCGTGAAGTCTTGCCGGTAGTTACCCGCCGCCGGAGGCTCATCCGGCGTTGGACGACGGCTGCCGCTGTTGCCCTTTTGTGCATCGGGTCGGCTTGGATACGCCACCACCGGCAAGAGGCGGAACAAGCGCCTGTGCAGATGGTTGCGGTAGACCCGGCGCCTGTGTCGGAAGTGAATCCCAATGAGATTACCCTGACTTTTGCCGATGGCGAAGCCGTAAACCTGAGCGGTGAAGCGGCTGCGGAAATCCGTCGGGAAGGAGGGGCGTCGGCTCAAGTGTCGGCAGGGGGCATTGCCTATGAGGCGCAGGACTCTGTCCCGGCAGAACCTGTTTATCATACCCTGAACGTGCCGCGCGGCAAAGACTTCTTCCTGGCGTTGAACGATGGGACAAAGGTTTGGATTAACGCCGAAACGGAGGTACGTTATCCGGTGCGCTTTGCTGCCCACGAGCGCAAGATATTCGTGAAAGGGGAGGTTTATTTGGAGGTTGCCCGTAACGTTGAGGCGCCTTTTACGGTGGTGACGGCGCAGAGCGAAGTGACTGTGTTGGGCACGGCTTTCAATGTCAAGTCCTACGGTGAGGAGGACAGCCAAATTACGCTGGTGACGGGGAAGGTGGAGGTGGCAACGGGGGACGAAGCGGTGGTTTTGCAACCGGGCGAGCAGGCAGTGGTGAATGCCGAGGGGGGCGAAATCGCTACCCGGCAGGTGGATACCGACCTTTATTGCGCTTGGCATGAAGGAAAGTTGATATTCCGGAATAACTCGTTGGAGGAAATCCTCCGGCTCTTGGCACGCCGCTATGACATGGACGTGACATGGACTTCAGAGGACTTGAAGCGCCTGTCCTATTCGGGTGAAATCGAGCGGCAGAATCGTGTCGAGGATGTTTTGAAGGTCGTGGGGCATACCGACGATGTGCGTTTCTCGGTCAGCAACGGGACTATTATTGTACACAAACCTTGAAAATGAGAAAGGGACGGAGGCGATAGCGCGCCCCGCGTCCCACAGTTTAATAATAAATTCAATTCACAAATCTATGAAAAAAGATCGACATTCAGTCCCTCTTCAGCATGGAGGAAAATGCAGGACTTTGAGAAAGTTCTATGTTTTGGCATGTTGGTTGTTCTGCGGTTTGGTATCCCAAGCGGCAGGGCAGTTGCAAAACACAACGGTTACCCTGGATTTGCGCGGGGCGACCATGGAAGAGTTTGCCCGGCAAGTGAAGCAGCAGACGGGCTACACCTTCTTTTACAACGACCTGACGGCTCCTGAACTGGAACCGATTACCTTGCAGACGGAAAACACGCTGCTCGGCGATGTGTTGCGCGAGGTGGTCGGGTCACGGGGCTACGACTTCGTGGTCGAAGGCAAGACCATTATTTTCAAAAAGGCAGTGCCGCAGCCGCGTGCCGTGAAGGTCACCGGGCGGGTGGACGACGAGAACGGCGAACCGCTGCCGGGCGTGTCCGTGGTGCTGAAAGGCACGACGACGGGCGTGGCGACGGACATCAACGGCGAGTTCACGTTGATGGTGCCCAATGCCGAGGCTGTGCTGGTTTTCTCGTTCGTCGGCATGAAGACGCAGGAGCTGCCCGTCGTGGCGGACAAGCCGATGCGCGTGGTGCTGGAATCGGCATCCGAGCAGATGGACGAAGTGGTGGTGACCGGTGTGCAAACCATTGAGAAGGGTCGCGCCACCGGTTCGTTCGCCCTCATCAACCAGGAGGACATGAAGGCGGTGTACTCCATGAGCCTGAGCGAGAAGCTCGAAGGGCAGGTGCCGGGGCTTTACCTCGACAAGAACAACGAGATGATTATCCGTGGCGTGAGCACCTTGAACGCTAACACGAAGCCCTTGATTGTGGTGGACGGCTTCCCGATGGAAAGCTCGGAACTGAACCTGAACCCGAACGACATCGAGCAGGTGACGGTGCTGAAGGATGCGGCGTCTGCCTCCATCTGGGGCATCCGCGCGGCGAACGGCGTGGTGGTCGTGACCACGAAGCGCGGCGCGCAGAACAAGGGCTTGCAGGTGTCTTACAGCGGCAACGTGACTTACGGGAGCCGGGCGTCTTGGGACGACCTGCATATCCTGAACTCGCATGACTATGCACACTTGGATTTTGAGAATGCCGTAGCTCAAGGCGTTTCCAATCGCCCTTATCTCGGTCGTACGGAAATAGAGGATATTGCTTATCAATATGACAATGGTGAATTAACATTGGAGCAGGCTTATGCGGAAGTGGATAAAATTGGGGAATTCAACAACCAGAAGCAGATTGAGGACAATTTCTACCGCAACACCTTTTCCCAGCAGCACAACCTTTCCATCCAAGCAGGCGGCGAGCGCAATGCCATGTACATCTCTTTGAGCTACGACCAGAACAAGGACACGGAAGTGGGGAACGAGTACAACAAGATCAACCTTTTGTTCAACAACGACGTGTACCTGCGCAAGAACTTCACAGCCTCCTTGGGCGTGCGGGGCACTTACCAGGTGACCAAGCGCAATGCGGAGGACGTGACGGAGTACGAGCCTTACAAGCGGATATTGAACGACGACGGCACTTATTACAATGAGCGCAACGGAATCTCGGACGTTTGGCAGGAAGCCTTCTTGGAACTGGGCATGAAGGACTGGCACAAAAACATCTTGGAGAACATGCGGATGAACGACAAGAAGACCAAGGACTACAATGTCTCCACCTCTTTGCGCCTCTCTTGGAAGCCCATCGAGCAATTGGAGCTTTCTTCCCAGGGAAACTATGAGTTCGGCAACAGCGAAGCCATCGACTGGTATTCCGAAGACCACTATTATACGCGGGACTTGACCAACCAGTACACGGAGGTGGACGTGCAGGACAACCGACCCGTTGAAATTATCGAGAACCACCTGCCTACCTCAGGCGGCATCCGCGACATCACTAACGAGCACACCATCTCCTATTCCGTGCGGAATATGATTACCTGGGCAGACCAGCAAGGCGAGTTCGACTACAAGGTGATGATCGGTAATGAGTTTTATTCTTTGGAAGGCAACACTTATAGCGACCGCCTGTGGGGATACGACCCGGAGTTGCTCACTTCACAGAGCATCGATTTGGCAGAGCTGCAAGCCGGCGTGCCGGGCTATACAGGGACGGGTGATGATTTCAACCTGTCTTATGCACCGAGCACGACGGAGACTTTGGAACGCTATACCTCTTATTTCGGCACGGCAAGCGTGACCTGGCGGGAACGCTACGACCTTTTCGGCAGCATCCGTTTAGACCAGACGAACCTCTTGACCAATGCGAAGGAGTTCCGCAACAATCCTTCTTGGTCTGTGGGCGCGAAGTGGAACATTGCCCGCGAGGACTTTTTCAAAGCGGATTGGGTGGACGACTTGGGCTTGCGCCTTTCATACGGCTTGACCGGTAACATCGACAAGAGCACGGGACCGGACATCGTGGTGGAGGCGAAAACTGATTTCTGGACTCAAAGGAACTTCCTCTATGTGACCAATCCCTCGAATCCTGAATTGGGCTGGGAGCGGACTTACAGCTGGAACCTTGGCGTGGATGCCATGCTTTGGAACGGGCGTTTGAACCTGACGGCAGACTTCTATAACAAGAAATCCAAGAACCTGCTGGCAAACGTGGAGATTGACCCGACGCTCGGTTGGGCTTCTGTGTATCGCAATTCAGCAGAGGTTGTGAACCGGGGCATAGACCTGACCCTATCCGGCAAGTTGATTGACCGCGCCGTGGAATGGGATGCCACGCTGCAATTCTCTTTCAACAAGAACGAGGTGACTTCCTTGAATTATACACCGACCATAAGCGGTGCTTACAGCGGCTCTCCTATGCTTGGGCAACCTGTGGGTTACATTGCTGTACACTGTTACGGCGGCTTGGACGAGGAGGGAGAGCCTACTTTCCTGTATGAAGATGGAGGGGAGCAGCAATCTTATTTGGATTTGGGCAATTTGACGATTGACGACTTGAAGTTTATGGGGCGTACCGAACCGCCTGTATTCGGCAGCTTGAGTTCGAGCCTCCGTTTTTATGACTTCACACTGAGCCTGATGGTGAACTACAAGTTTGGACACAAGATGCACTTGCCCGCGCCGATTCCTGCAATGTTTGGTTTGCGGAGGGAATGGTATAGCGAGGAATACCGCTGGGTGGAAGGCGACCTCAATTTGGATAAATGGGTGCCGAAGCACTCTACAAATCTGTTTCAAGACTTTAACAGGTCGGAATGTTTGGAGAGAAGCGACAAATTGGTGGACGATGCCGACATGATCCAGCTGAAGAGCGTAAGCCTTGAATACGACTTTACGCGCTTGCTGAAGAAAATTAAAATCCGGGGCGGTTCGTTGCGGATAAGCGCGGAGAACGTGGCTTATTGGGTAGCGAATGATTGGGACTTGAATCCCGACCAGATCATCGAGGGTGCAGACGGCTCCTATGGGCTGACCTTCGACCCGTTGAAACCCCGCATGGTGGTAAGTTTGAATTTGAATTTCTAATGAATTAATGAAGAGAGTTATGAAAAAGTACTTATATCTTTTGATTGCCCTTTGCACGCTGGGCGCGTGCAGCGATTTCTTGGACGAAACGCCGAAAGGGACGCTGATACCGAAAACTGTCGATGACTTTGCCCTGATGATGGAGGATAACGACGATTACGGAGGATACAATAATACCAATGCAGGTCCGACCATTGTCACCATGCTGGATGATGACATAAAGATTACAGATAGTCCTGTGAAATTAAGCCGTTACAGTCAGGCTGCGCTGAGGGCTTTCCGTTGGGAGAACAATTTCTACACCCGAAGCGAGAATGACGACAATTACAACGAACTCTACCACTGCATTTATAATTGCAACTACATCCTGGAGAATGTGGAAACAGCCCAGGAAGGCGGCGCGTTTACAAGGGACTACGTGCGCGGCGCGGCGTGCTTCCATCGGGCGTTCGCCTATTTCTGCCTGGTAAACATGTATGCCCCGCATTGGGACGAGGCGACGGCGGATGAGGACTTGGGCGTGCCCCTTGCGCTCCAGGCGAACATCTACGATGTGCTCGACCGTTCCACCGTGGCAGAAGTCTACGAGCAGATATTCAAAGACCTGGCTGTGGCAGACACCTGCCTGAACGAGACGGAGCCGTATACCAATCGCCCGACGATTGCCGCCGTGCAGGCGCTTTATGCCCGCATTTACCTCTACCAAGGGAAATACGAGGAGTGCTGGAAGGCTGCCCGCAAGGCGCGGGAGATTACCGGTGAGCCGGACGACTTCAACCAATACGAGCTTTATGACATTCTGGGTGGTTATGAGGATGCCAATCCAGATAATGGGATTGATGGTTTGGCATGGGATCAGTATGATTTGCCGGACATCATCATTTTCAAAGGCGGCGGCAGGGAGCCTAATACTTCTCAGGACTACAACTTGTCGGACGAGCTGGTTGCCCTTTTCAACAAGGACACAGATTTGCGGTGGTACCTTTTTGTGACCGATTATGACTATGATTCTTGGTCTATCCCTCATACCGATGATTGGCGTATCACTTCTTTACAATACCCCAACAATCCCGGACCGAACGTCGGCGAGGTGTGGATTACCGAAGCCGAGGCGCTCTGCCGCGAGGGCGACATCGACGGCGCGCTCAATGCCCTCAACACCTTGGCGCGCAAACGCCACAGGGAAGGGACGTATGTGGACGTGACCGAGCGCGACCCGGACAAGCTCCTCCAGTTGATTCTCAACGAACGCCGCCGCGAATTGATGTTCAAGAGCATGCGCTGGTTTGACCTCAAGCGCTTGAACAAGGAGCCGCGCTTTGCCAAGACCATCACGCACGTCCTGCAGGGAGTGACCTACACGCTGGAGCCGAACAGCCCGCACTATGCAATCCCCTTCCCGCTGAAAGCAATTAACGCGAACCCCTCCATCGAGCAGAACCCTTACCCAGAACCCGAATCGTGAAACTGAAACCGGCGGGGGCGGCGATGCCCCTCCGCCTTTATTTATGAACCGTTTAAATGCAAAATT
>CALUKF010000044.1 GCA_944321145.1 uncultured Odoribacter sp.
TTCCGAACAGAGCAGTTAAGCCCTTGAGTGCCGATGGTACTGCAGAAATGTGGGAGAGTAGGTCGATGCCGAATTTAGCGAGAGAGTGTGTATAAAAAGCACACTCTCTTTTTTTATATATTCAAATTGCATAGGGGTTGCAAATTTAAATTTATAACTTTGTCGTGCAATTTGAATGATATACCATGAAGAAGGAAACATTTTACGTTACGGGTATGAGTTGTGCCGGATGTGCAGCCAATGTGCAGCATGCGCTTGCCGGCAGGGAAGGTGTGGTAGAAGCTCAGGTGAATTTTGCGGCGGCGACGGTGGTCGTTGATTATGATGAGAAGAGAGTTTCGCCTAAAGAGCTGCAACGTACTGTGGAAGAAGCTGGATATGGCTTAATCATAGAAGAGGAAGGTGCTGCAGAACAAGCGGAAGCCTTGCAAGAAAAAGAGTATAAGCAATTGAAATATCGTACGATTGGTGCAATCGCCTTGGCGTTTCCGGTATTCATCCTTGGTATGTTTTTCATGCATTTGCCTCACGTAAACTGGATTATGTTGGCATTTACCTTACCTGTGCTGTTGATTTTCGGGCGGGGATTTTATATCAATGCCTGGAAGCAGTTGAAACATGGGCATGCAAATATGGATACTTTGGTGGCAGTAAGCACGGGGATTGCATTTTTATTTAGTTTATTCAACACCCTTTTCCCAACTTATTGGACGGAGCGTGGTTTGGAATCCCACGTCTATTACGAGGCGTCTTCGGTCATTATAGCTTTGATTTTGTTGGGGCGTTTGATGGAGCATCGTGCGAAAGCCAATACCTCGACAGCCATCCGTAAACTGATGGGCTTGCAACCCAAAACCGTGGTGCGTGTATTAGATGACGGGACAGAACAAGAAGTGCCTATAAAAGTTGTGCAAGAATGGGATACCTTATTGATAAAACCGGGCGATAAAATCCCTGTGGACGGAGAAGTGACAGAAGGGGCGTCCTATGTCGATGAAAGCATGATTACGGGCGAGCCGATACCTGTGGAGAAAACGAAGGGTGCTAAAGTATATGCAGGTACTATCAATCAGAAAGGCAGCTTCCGCTTTATGGCAGAAAAAGTAGGCAGCGAAACGGTGCTGGCACAGATTATCCGAATGGTACAGGAAGCGCAGGGAAGCAAGGCGCCGGTACAGAAATTAGTGGATAAGATTGCAGGGATTTTTGTCCCGGTGGTAATCGGGCTGGCGATTTTGACTTTTGCAGTATGGATGTTGGCAGACGGGGATTTGGCGCATGCACTGCTGACCTCGGTGACGGTATTGGTGATTGCTTGCCCTTGTGCCTTGGGTTTGGCTACGCCGACGGCGATTATGGTCGGGATAGGGAAAGGTGCCGAAAACAACATATTGATACGGGACGCAGAGAGCTTGGAGCAACTGTGTAAAGTAACTGCAGTGGTATTGGACAAGACGGGCACCATTACAGAAGGCAAACCGGAAGTCACGGATGTGGCATGGAGCAGCCAGGCGAATGCCGAACGGCACATGCCTTTGCTCTTGCACCTTGAGAGCCAATCGGAGCATCCTTTGGCAGAAGCGGTGGTGAGATGGTTGCAGGAACAGGGTGTTGCCCCTTGCCAGCAGGGCACGTTCCGGAGCGTGACGGGGCAAGGCATTGAAGGAGAGGTGGAGGGCGAAGCTTATTTTGTCGGGAATTTGCGTTTGCTGGAGGCGCATGGAATCGCCTGTACTGCCGGGCAGACGCAGCAGGCAGAAGCATGGAGCCGGGAGGGGAAAACCGTCGTGTACTTTGCGGATAGCTGCCAAGTATTGGCATTGCTCGCCATTGCCGACAGGGTGAAGGAAGGTTCCTTGAGGGCTATCCGCCATTTGCAGGAACGTGGCATTCTGGTATATATGTTGACCGGCGACCACGCTGCGACAGCCGCTGTCGTGGCAAAGCAGGTGGGTGTGACGGACTTCCGTGCAGAGGTGATGCCTGCCGACAAAGCGTCTTTCGTCAAAGAATTGCAGCAACAAGGCAATGTGGTGGCAATGGTGGGCGATGGCATCAACGACTCCCAGGCGTTGGCGGAAGCCGACGTGAGCATTGCCATGGGCAAAGGCTCGGACATTGCTATCGACGTAGCGAAAATCACCCTGATAACCTCCGATTTAAACGTGATACCTCGGGCAATAGAATTGTCCCGGCAGACTGTTGCCGCTATCCGGCAGAATCTTTTTTGGGCGTTCATCTACAATGTGATAGGCATTCCGATAGCTGCCGGAGTCCTATATCCCTGCTGCGGTTTCCTGTTGAACCCGATGATTGCGGCGCTGGCAATGGCATGCAGTTCGGTTTCCGTGGTCTCCAATAGCTTGCGAATCAAAAAGAAAAAGTTAGACAAATAATAAGAAAAGCGTATGAAAACTATCCGATTTAAAACCAATCTGAAATGCAACAATTGCGTTGCAAAAGTACAAAAACAACTGGACGAGGATGCCAGAATTGCCCATTGGTCAGTGGATTTGAAAAGCCCCGACCGCGTGCTGTCCGTAGAAACAGAGGGCGACGATGCAGTTGCTGCCGTCATGGGAATACTCTCTGCCGCCGGTTTCCGTGCGATGGAATTGAAATAAGTACGTACCTTTATAGCCTTGGACAATGAAAAAATCAGCAAACGCGAAGCGGAACCCCCTTCCCCTTTGCGTTTTTTTGTGCCTGTTGCTTTCCTGTAGCGGCTCGCAGACAACGGATTACAGCCTCCTTGTGAACCCGTTCATCGGGACGGATTTCACCGGCAACACATACCCCGGCGCGCAGGTGCCTTTCGGCATGGTGCAGCTCAGCCCCGATATTGGACGTTCGGGCTGGAACCGCATTTCCGGATACTATTACCCCGACTCCACCATTGCCGGCTTCAGCCACACCCACCTTTCCGGCACCGGTGCAGGCGACCTCTACGACATTTCCTTTCTGCCCGTGACCTCTCCTTGGCGGGAGGCGCCGGGCGCGTTGGGCATCCATTCCCGTTTTGACCATGCCGACGAGGAAGCCCACGCCGGATACTACCGCGTGCGCCTTCGCGATTACGGCATTGACGTCGAGCTTACGGCGACCGAACGTTGTGGCGTCCAGCGTTACACTTGTCCGGCAGGGCGCGTTTCCGTCTTCCTCAACCTGGCGAAGGCGATGAATTGGGACGCCACGCTGGATGCCGCTGTCGGCATCCTCGACTCCTGCACCGTGGAGGGGCACCGCTTCTCGGACGGCTGGGCGCGCGACCAGCGCGTTTACTTCCGCACCCGCTTTTCCAAGCCCTTCCTGGCTGCGGTGGTCGACACGGTGCCATTGCCCCGTCCTGGCGGGCAGCACGGGACGGCGTGCATCGTCCGTTTCGACTTCGACATGCAGGAGGGCGAACGCCTCGTCCTTTGCACCGCCTTGTCCGGCGTGAGTCCTCAGGGGGCTGCCAAAAACCTTGCGGCGGAATGCCCCCACGACGATTTCGACCGCTACCGCCTTGCTGCCCGCTGCCGTTGGAATGCCGAGTTGGGTAAAATCGAGGTGCGGGGCGGCACGCATGACGAGCGCGTCTGCTTCTACACCGCCCTTTACCACGCTTTCCTTGCTCCGACCCTTTTCTGCGACGTGGACAGCCTCTACCGTGGGGCGGACGGCGAAATCCATCGTGCCGACGGGTTGTATTACAGCACTTTCTCGCTCTGGGACACCTACCGTGCCGCCCATCCCCTCTATACCCTCCTCGCTCCCAGCCGCGTGAACGACATGGTAAAGTCCATGCTCGCCTTCCGCCGCCAGCACGGGCGCCTTCCCCTCTGGAGCCTCTGGGGCGGTGAGACCGAAATGATGATTGGCTACCATGCGGTTGCCGTCATTGCCGATGCCTGCCTGAAAGGCATTGGCGACTTCGACGCACGGGAAGCCCTCTCGGCTTGCCTCGCTTCTGCGAATGACGACGCCTATCGCGGCATCGGTTACTACCGGCGTTTGGGCTACATCCCTTTCGATGTGGCTGCCGGCGAAGGGGGAGAGGACTGGTCGCTCTCCAAAACCTTGGAATACGCTTTTGACGACGGCTGCATTGCCCGCCTGGCGCGCCACCTTGGCGATACGGCGGTTGAGGCGGCATTTTTGCGCCGTGCACAGTCTTACCGCAATCTCTACAATCCTGCGACCGGCTTTTTCCAGCCCCGTGACAGCAGCGGGCAATTCCAACCGGATTTCCGTCCCGAAGCCTACACTCCCCACATCTGCGAGAGCAACGCCTGGCACTACCTTTGGTCGGTGCAGCACGACATCTCCGGGCTGATGCGCCTGCTGGGCGGGCGCGCCTGCTTCTCCGCCAGGCTCGACAGTCTCTTCTCGGCTCCCGTGGATACCGCTGCCCTCCCCATTTTCAGCACGGGGATGATGGGGCAATACGTCCACGGCAACGAGCCGTGCCACCACGTCGCCTACCTCTACAATCCGGCGGGGCAGCCCTCCAAGACCCAGCACTATGTCCGCCGCGTGATGCGCGAGCTTTATGCCAACGCCCCTGCCGGGCTGTGTGGCAACGAGGATTGCGGTCAAATGTCCGCCTGGTACGTCTTCAGCGCCATGGGCTTCTATCCCCTTGACCCCGTGGGCGGCACCTACGAAATCGGCTCCCCCCTCTTCCCCGAAGTGCGCCTGCACCTCCCCAACGGGAAGACCTTCACCCTCCTCGCCCCCGGTGCGGATGACGGGCGCATCTACGTCCGTTCCGTGACGGCAAGCGGCAAGCCCCATGGCGAAAGCAGCCTCACCCATGCCCAAATCCTGGACGGTGCCACCGTCCGGCTGGAAATGGCGGCAGAGCCGCAAGCCCCTTGGTATGAAACTGATTAAACAAATGACACCATGAAAATAAAATGCCTTTTTGCAGCCCTGCTGCTTTCCCTCGCCTGCGTAACGGAAGCGCAAGACTACGTGCAGTACGTCAACCCCTTGATGGGCACGCAGTCCTCCTTCGAACTTTCCGCCGGCAACACCTACCCCGTCATCGCCCGCCCTTGGGGAATGAACTTCTGGACGCCCCAGACCGGCAAAATGGGCGACGGCTGGCAATACACCTACGACGCCCACAAAATCCGTGGCTTCAAACAGACCCACCAGCCCAGTCCCTGGATAAACGACTTCGGGCAATTCGCCCTCATGCCCCTTGTCGGCACCCCCGAACCCGACGAGGACAAACGCGCCAGCTGGTTCTCCCACAAGGGCGAGGAAGCGCATCCCCACTACTATAAAGTCTACCTTGCGGACTACGACATCCTCACCGAGCTGGCGCCCACGGAGCGCGCCGCCCTCTTCCGCTTCACCTTCCCGCAGACCGACAGCGCCTACGTCGTCGTGGACGCTTTCGACCGCGGCTCCTACGTCAAGCTCATCCCCGGCAAGAACCGGGTCATCGGCTACTCTACCCGCAACAGCGGCGGCGTGCCCGATAACTTCAGGAACTACTTCATCATCGAGTTCGACCGTCCCTTCGCCTCCCACGCCCTCTTCTCCAACGGGCGCCGTCACGGCAAGGGCAGAGGCAACGTGCCCCTTGTCCTCCGCGACTCCCTGCTGGAATGTAGCGACTTCCACACGGGCGCCATTGTGGGATTCCGCACGCGCCGTGGCGAGCAGGTACATGCCCGCGTGGCATCCTCCTTCATCAGCTGGGAACAGGCGGAGCGCAACCTGCGCGAATTGGGCGGCGACTCCCTGGAAACCCTTGTCCGCAAAGGCAGGGAGGCATGGAACGGCGTCCTCCGCCGCATCGAAGTCGAAGGCGGCACCCTCGACCAATACCGCACCTTCTACTCCTGCCTCTACCGTTCCCTTCTCTTCCCCCACCGCTTCTACGAATGGGACGCCGCCGGCAACCCCGTGCACTACAGCCCCATGACGGGCGACGTCCGCCCCGGTTACTACTACACCGGCACCGGCGTCTGGGACACCTTCCGCTGCCTCTTCCCCCTCCTCAACCTGCTCTACCCCTCCATGAGCCTCGAAATGCAGGAAGGCTTCCTCAACGCCTATCGCGAAAGCGGCTTCTATCCCGAATGGGCAAGCCCGGGCCATCGCAACTGCATGGTCGGCAACAACACCGCCTCCGTCCTTGCCGATGCCTGGCTCAAAGGCATTTGCGTCTCCGACACCGCCACCCTCTGGCGGGGGCTCATGGCATCCGTGAACGGCGTCCACCCCTCCGTTCCCTCCTCCGGGCGATTGGGATATGAATACTACAACACCCTCGGCTACGTCCCTTGCGACGTCGGCATCAACGAGAGCGCAGCCCGCACCCTCGAATACGCCTACGACGATTGGTGCCTCTACCGCCTCGCGCAGGCATTGCGCCGCCCGCAGCACGAACTCGCTCTCTTTGCCCGCCGCGCAATGAACTACCGTCGCCTCTTCGACCCGCAAACCCTCCTCATGCGCG
Organism: uncultured Odoribacter sp.; assembly: GCA_944321145.1. Classification (GTDB taxonomy): domain Bacteria; phylum Bacteroidota; class Bacteroidia; order Bacteroidales; family Marinifilaceae; genus Odoribacter. The sequence goes on from CALUKF010000044.1 coordinate 6,461, forward strand.
GCAAAAAGGCGGACGGCACCTTTGCATCCCCCTTCTCGCCCCTCAAATGGGGCGGCGACTTCACCGAAGGCAACGCCTGGCACTACACCTGGTCGGTCTTCCACGACCCCCAAGGGCTCATCAGCCTCATGGGCGGCAACGAAGCCTTCATTGCCATGCTCGACTCCGTATTCCGCGTGCCCCCGCTCTACGACGACAGCTACTACGGCTTCCCCATCCACGAAATCCGCGAAATGACTGTCATGAACATGGGCAACTACGCCCACGGCAACCAGCCCGTCCAGCACATGATATACCTCTACAACTACGCCGGCGCCCCCTGGAAAGCCCAATACTGGCTCCGCGAAGTGCTCGACCGCATGTACACCCCCACCCCCGACGGCTACTGCGGCGACGAGGACAACGGGCAGACCTCCGCCTGGTACGTCTTCACCGCCCTCGGCTTCTATCCCGTCTGCCCCGCTTCCGGTGAATACGTCCTCGGCGCGCCCCTTTTCCGCCGGGCTGTCCTCCACCTCGAAAACGGGCACGACATCCTCATCCACGCCCCCGGGAACAGCCCCGCAAACCGCTACGTCGGGCGCCTCCTCCTCAACGGCAGGGAATACACCCGCAACTACCTCCGCCACGCCGACCTCCTCCGCGGCGCCACCCTCGACTTCCGCATGCAGCCCCGTCCCGACACCCTCCGCGGCACCCTCCCCGAGGACTGCCCCTACTCCTTCTCCCGTCCCCCGCACTGACGCCCCTGCAACCCTTCCTCCTCCCTCGTTAATCGTTCATCCTTCATCGTTCATCCCAACCTGCCATGCCTTTGACCCCGATGCCTCCCTTCTCCCGTCTCTCGCACTGACGCCCCTGCAACCCTTCCTTCCCCCTCGTTAATCGTTCATCCTTCATCGTTCATCCCAACTTGGTATGCCTTTGACCCCGATGCCTCCCTTCCGTCTGCCGTCGTAGCGAACACATACGCCCATACCGTCTTCCCTTCCGATTCCCTGGGCAGCGGCATCGTGTGCTCGCCTCCCGTGCCGCGTGTGCCCAGCTCGCCGAACGTCCAGCGGGCAGACTCCGGGCACACCGCCAGCCCATACAGCCGGTCGTCCCGGTACCGCCCGTATGCCTCCAGCCCTATCCCCGTCCAGCGGAACCTCACTGCCCCTTCCGCCGCCTCGACTTCCACGGCGGGCGTTTCCAGGCGTCCTGCCGCGACTTGCACTGCCGCATAATCCGTCCGTCCCACAAAAGCCTTGGGCTTCTTCTTCCGCCGCCGGAACTCCTCCTCCGGATGCAGGCGTTCCGCCGTGAACGCCTTTCCCACGTTTGCCTGCACAAATCCCTGCACCCCTTTCGCATAGCCCTTCGCCCCGCCGGGGAACCCGTAATGTATTGCAGGGACAAACAGCCTCCTTGCCTCCATTGTCGTGGCAAATGCCGTTTCCCACGCCTCCTGCGCCTCGCTGCTTGGCTTCCTGCTGCTCGGCTTTTTGCGTATCACTTGCTGCCCGTCTTTCGTTGTATACAGGCTCGTATTTCCGATTCTCCCTTCGATTTTCCCTAAAATGCTTTTGAATCTTGCCATGGTGCCTCCTTCTTTTATGCTGCTTTTTCTTTATACAAAAATACTCTCTTTCCGTTCTGAAAACAAGTCCCCGCCGTTTATTTTTCCCTTTTGCCGTCCTCACAACCTTTTATCTGTCCTTCCCTGCCTATATTCCAACGGCATGCAACCCCTCAAAAATCCCCCTCTATTTCTCTTTCATATCCGTTCCTTTTCCGTTGCTTTTCCGTATAGTATATTATTGCTATATTATTAGTATACGGTTGCTATATTATTTACAATAGTATAATGCTTGTATTTTGAAAAAATAATTTGTATATTTGCTACGGAGAAATTACGAAAAAGAAACGGATATGAAAGAGAAAAAGACGGGGAACGCCGTTATCCTCCCCACTGTATTGTGTGGGCAACGGCTGAGAATAGGAGGAATTACGTATTACATGCAGTCGGGAAAATTGCGGGCATGCGCTTCGAAGCGGGGGAAACGCCCGTCTGCCACGGCTAAGGAAGTGCGGGCGCGGGGCGCTTTTGCGGCGGTGCGGAAGTTGTGGAGCATGTACCGCAGGGCATTGGGCGGGCTGGAGATATGGCGCGTGGCGGCACGCGAGGCGGGGGGAGGAAAGGCGGATTCGTTGTTCCATTCGATGAATGCCGCCACGATTGATGCGGAGGGGCAGGTGTGGGCGTTTGCGGCGTTCCGCTTCTCGGCGGGGAGTTTGGCGATGCCGGTGCTGCGGGCAGTGGAACGCGAGGGGCGGACGGTGCGTGTGGAGTGGGAGGAGCATGCGGGGTGCGTCGCAGCGAACGGGGCAGACCGGCTCTATGCGGGGTATTTTTACGGGACGGCGCCAGGTTCGCCTTGCCTCTTGGAGGTGGCAGGCGTGGCACGCGCGGATGGCGCGGCGGAGTTTGCCGTCCCTGCCTCCGGTGAGCCTGAGGATGCCGCGCTGCACTTGTATTTCTTCTTCGCCAGCCCGGACGGCTCGCGCTTTTCGCCGAGTGTTTATGCCGGGGCGTGAGGATGGCAAGGGGCTTGGATTTTTATGGGGAAAGGCGTATCTTTGTCATATGGAATGATGGATTATTGAAAATAGAAGTATGAAGGAGAGTACATTGTTTGATGAAATGAGATTTTTAAATTATAAGTTTCCAGTACCTCAGTATTTGGGTGCGAAGTTTATTCATCGGGGATGGATTGCCCAATTTATACCCGATGATGTCCATGTCGTATTGGATGCATTTTCTGGTTCTCAGTCTATCGCATATATGTTTAAACAATTAGGCAAACAAGTGTTGACGAATGACTTTTTGACTTTCAATTATTTGATAGGAAAATCGTTGGTGGAAAATCCGGGTTTTACGCTTAATCCTCAGGATGTAGAGGTTTTGTTTTCTGAGAATGCGAATCCTGGGTATTTTAATTTAATGGAATCGCTATTTGGAGGTTTGTTTTTTATGCCAGAAGAGGCAGCCTTTGTTGATAGTTTCCGCAGCAATGTAGCTCGCTTAGATAATCCTTATAAGCAGGCTTTGGCTTTAAGCATAATGTGCCGGAGTATGACTCGAAAGGTTACAATGGGGCATTTTGCTCATACTCAGGCTTTGGTGTATGCTTCAAATGCAGATCGGGTCAAACGCAACCGAAGTTTGGTCCGTTCGTTAAGAGATTTGTTCTTAGATTTACTTCCAGAGTATAATGCAGCAATTTTTGATAACGGGAAAACAAATGTAAGTTATAATGAAAATATTCTTACTTTGTTGCCTCGCTTGGAGAAAGTTGATTTAGTATATTTTGATCCTCCTTATTGTAATAGCCATGCTGATTATCAGTCTTTTTATCATTTGTTGGAGACATATGTCGAGTATTGGAAAGACAAATGTTTTGTAAATGGGACTAAACGTTATGAGCCTAAACGTTATAGTGGTTTTGACAAGAATAGCGAAGTTCTTTCAAATTTTCGGTTAATGTTTGAACGTGCAGCTCATATTCCTATGTGGCTCATAAGTTATAATGATCGTAGTTATCCGAATATTGATGTGTTGATTGGCATGATAGAACTTTACCGCAAGGTGAAGGTGGAAAGGAAAATGTATGGCATGGGGCGTGGGGGAAAAGGCAGTGTGGCGGGTAGTTGTGAAGTGCTTTTGGTATGTACAGAAAAATAATGAATGGATATGGAGAATTTTTATAAGTGGGACAAAGAGTTTAGTAAGCAAAATTTGTATGAGTTTAATCATAGTGAAAATGGTTTGTTGTGGCTTAAGGTGCGTGCCGTATGCCGGACAAAGCAGTTGCAGGAATTTTTGGAAGATAATGGATTGACGCTTGTTTCGACAAAGATTGCTGATAAGAATATTGAATTGTTTGAAAAGTTGGAATCAATGCCTGATGCAATGCAAAGGCTTGATGCTTATTTGAATGAGAGGAATCATGAATGGTATGAGGTGATGAATGTTGATGAAGAGAAGCTGAAAGAAGATTTGTATCGGGTGAAGCATTATGAGTGGGGTGGAGATCAAAATAATTCTTTGGATCGGTATCTTGTAGGGCGGTATGTGAAATTAATCAGTCGTTATGACGAACTTCTGGCAAGGCAAAATAAGATTGCTGAGAATGCATGGAATTATGTGCAGGCAAGCTGGTATAATAATTGGACATCGTACCTTATTGAATCTTTATTTAAACGTCATAGAAAGGTTGTTTCTGCTGTTGGTGAGATAAAGAGCGTCGATTTCTTTTTGGATGGTTTTCCTATAGATTTGAAAGTGACATTTTTTCCTAACCAATTTATGGCGGAAAGGTTAAAAGCTAAGTTGGGAAATGATGAACTTGTATGGCTTAGAAGAGAATCGAAGAAAGTGGGTGTGATTACGGATAAGCAGCAAAGCAAAGCGCAGCAAATGTATGTTCTTTCTGAGAAGCTTAAAGAGAAAGGTGAAGTGGGGATTTTGAATGAATTAAATGCAATGCGAAAGGAAGTTTTGCTTGATGCACAAAAGAATCCGATGGAGCTTGCAAAATGGTTGTATATGAATCAAGGCGAGATGCGTTTTGGTGCAGAGAATAGGTTGTTTTTGGTGCTTGTTGACATGGCGGATGTGAGCCAATCGTGGAAAATGAAGCGTGCTTTTTCGTTAATAGCTCCAAAAGTAAAAAGTTATTTGGATTCTTTTAATGAGGATTTTTTAAAGGAAATAGATTTTGAATTTAAGGGGAAGAGTTATAAAAGTTTGGCAGATGTAATGTTTGTAGTTAAGAATTAAAGCCTTGCGAAATGATTTTTAATAGTTGGGGGTGAATAGATTCCGGCAGGCGGCATTGGGAGTGCCGGCTGCCGGAATGTTTTTGGAGGGGAGGGGTTAGCCCCAGAGGGGACGGACGATGCCGAAGAGGAGGCAGGCGATGAGGAAGGTGATGAGGATGTTGAACGCCTGGGCGGTGAGGAAAGACCAGAGGAGGGCGCGGTTTTCGCGGGAGATGATGTCTTTGAGGCGGGTCTCCAAGCCGACGCAGACGAAGGCGAGGCTGAAGAAGAGGTTGCTGAGGGTTTTGGCGACGGCGGGTTCGAGGGGTTTGCCGGCAGCGTCGGGGTGGAAGGCTCCGTTCATTTGGCAGAGGCTGAAGGCAAGGGAGGCGGCGACGAAGCCGAGGATGAATTTGGGGAATTTTTCCCAGACGATGTGGAGGGAGGGGGCTGTGCCGCCGCGTTCGCCACGGGTGGAGAGGTAGAGGGCGATGAAGAAGGCGACGACGCCGATGAGGACGTTCTGGGCGCCTTTGATGATGACGGCGTGTTGGTTGGCGAGGTCGCTGACGATGGCGCTGGAGGCTGCCACGCCGCTGGTAGTGTCGACGGTGCCGCCTATCCATGCGCCGGCGACTTCCTGGCGGATGACGGGGTCGTCGAAGAGGAGGGGCAGGACGAGGTTGGCAAGCCAGGGCATGAGGTAGATCATGGGCACGACGATGATGAGGACGAGGGAGACGATGTAGGAGAGTTTGCGGTCGTCGCCTCCGGCTACGCGTGCGGCGGTGATGCAGGCGGATACGCCGCAGATGGATACGCCGCTGGAGAGTATCATGGCGGAGCTGCGGTCGACGCCGAGGCGGCGGGAGATGAAGTAGGCGAAGAACCAGACGATGCCGACGACGAGGATGGCTTGGAGGAGCCCGACGGCGCCGGATTTCATGACGTCGCTGAAGAGGATGGTGGCGCCGAGGCAGACGACGCCGATTTTGATGAAGTATTCGCTTTGGATGGCGGGTTTGAGCCAGGCGGGTATGTGGAAGAGGTTGCGGATGAGGAGCCCGAAGAGGACGGAGAAGAATACGGATTCGAAGCCGTAGTAGGCGACGGCGGGTATTTTGGCTACGAGTTGGGCGAGGAGGGAGACGGCGAATACGGCGAGGAGGGAGAGGGTGATGCCGCGGAGGGATTTGCCGAGGAGGAGCCATCCGGCAGCAAGGGAGGTGAGGACGAGGAAGTAGAGGAGGAGGGTGTCGTGCCAGCTGGCGGCGGTGAGGAGGTTTTTGGGGATTTGTGGGAGCCACGAGGGGATGAGGGCTGCGAGGAGGAGAAGGATGGCGCTGACTGCGGTGACTACCCAGTCTTCGGTGCGGAATTGTTGTGTCCAGTGTTTCATGTGTCGGTTGTGTTTTAAGTGTGTATTTTTGATTTACGGGTGCAAAGTAAGTTAATTTTTATGGAAATTCGGTGCGTGTAAATGCGTAATTTTGGGGAGGGGGAAGTTGAGATGAAATGCTAAATCATTATAATAATGAGTAAAATCATGCGTTTCCCATCACCCGTTTTTAAAGTTATGTGTTTACTCATAAATGGGTAATTATTTATGAAGTCGAACGAGGAAAAAATTAAGGAACTATGAGACGAATATTATTTATCATTTTGGGCATTATTTTATGCCATGCAGCACAGGCGCAGTACAAGGACATCCAGAAACTGCCGCAGCCCCTCCGGGACAGTATTTTGATTGATGTGGCAAATAAGGCTATTGACAAATATTCCATCGGATATTTACAACCGGGAAGGGAACCTGTCATTGAAGACATCGGCATTGTGAAAAAGGGAATCGCCGAAAATAAAAATGAATTTACAGGACTTGAGTATCCGGACTATTATGGAGTATATTTTTACGCGGTATATTATAAGACAACGGAAGAGGAAAAATTTTATTATTCAAGGTCTAAAGATTTTTTAGTTAAAGTATTTATCCGTGCTGATAATTGCAGACCAGTCAATATCAGGTATTGGGATGAAGGTTATATGATTCGTTCAGGACTTGATGAGGATGAAGAAATGGCAAGGATTGTTCCGGAAAAAGAGAAAAAAAATACACTTCCGTTGCTGAAAAGGAAGAGAAAAGAGCCAATCTGAGAAAAACCATTTATCATGGTCCGACAACTCCGGAGGAAATCAGAGAAGCAAACAGGCAGGACAGTATCAAACGGGATTCTTTCCGTAGGGAACATCTGAGACGCTATTGGGAAAAACGGCGGGCTGATTCGTTGCGGATGCTGAATGCTCAACCATAAATGTAATTTAAAAAATTCCGGGGAGGTTTGTTCCTTCCCGGATAACCAAACGTGGTCTTAAATATGGATGATATGAAAAGAGTATATAGGAGACCGATTAAACAGATGCCTCAATGGGGTGTTTGGGTGGTGCCGATGGTGGCTATGTTTGTAGTTTTTCTTATCGGTTTTGCTTGTGTTACGTCGGAGTGGGTGGTGACTTACTTGTTTGTGGTTTTGCCATTTGTGATATTGATTTCGGCAGTTCGGGGCATGAAGCTTTTTTATAATCAATACTATGTGGAACTTGGGGAAGACCGCATGGTGTTTGTGCATGTAATCAGGCATTCGGTGAGGAAAGAGTTTCTTTTTGCAAGTATTGAAAGTTGTGAATTAAAAGCTTATCGGGGATTGGACAGGACGTATGGATTGACTGTCCGAAGGAAAGATGGGGGTAAATACCGGTATCTTGTAGATAGTGTGAATCCTGCAGATTTTAAGGATGTTCTAAGCGTGCTTCATGAATTTGGAGTGGCTGTTAGTACGGATTTGGAATTTGGGGATTGACTCTTTGGGCTGGATAGGAAAAAATTCGTATCTTTGTCTATGAGTTTAGATTAAAAGAAAGGAGGAAGGTATGGCTGTTGCAGACATGATTGCGGAACGAATTTTCCGGACGGAACTTTTCCATTTGGGAAATGAGACGAAACGACGGCTGATTGAGTTGCTGTTTTCTTCGCTTGACTTTTCGGGACGAAAAGGGGAAGCGGAGAAAGAGAGACTGATGGAGAAGGTGTGCGGGGCATGGAATGATGACGGGTTGACGGCGGACGAGGAAGTGGAACTGGTGCGCAAGGCACGGGTGCAGGGGAAAACACGTAAGATTGAGGAGTTATGAAGGGGTATCACGGAGAAAGTTATTTTTTCTGCATGGGAAATGATAGAAAAAGAAAAAAGAGAAAGGAAAAGGCGCAATGAATAGTATCAAATATAGCTATGCATACGATGGAAAGGCAATTGTCCATATTGACCATGTTGCAGAGCATCAAGAATTCCGCTGTATTTCTTGTGGAAAAGAAATGGTGGCTAAACTTGGTAGTAAGAAATCTCACCATTTTGCACATAAGGCAAATACTCAGTCTTGTAGTTCAGAAACTTATCTTCATAAACTTGCTAAAACTTTTTTAATGCAAAAGTTTCAGACAGGGGCTTTTGAAATAGAAATGAAGCGGTATTATTTATGTGTGGAAGCTGAAAGCTGTTTATTTAATGGCAATTGTAGACAATCTGATTGGAAGAAATATGATTTAAAAGACCACTATGACTCTTGTGTAGAAGAGCAAAGTGTCGATGGTTTTCGGGCTGATCTTTTAATTGCAGGTGAGGGACGTGACCCTATATTTATTGAAATATGCGTATCACATGGATGTACACCTCAAAAAATTAGTTCGGGACATAAAATTATAGAAATACAAATTAGTTCTGAAAGTGATATAGAATATTTCCTGCAAGATATTATTTCTGAAAAAGATGGAGTACATTTTTATGGTTTTGATCGAGTGATGAAAAACAAAAAGCAAGTTTACAAAAAGCGGATAAAAAGGTTTGTGCTCCATAGAAGTGGCGCTGCTATAGTGAAAGATATTTCATGTCAAAAGCAGCGTATGAAATATGCTCAATCATCAATACTTGAATTGAATATGAATTATTATGCTTCCGAATCTTATGATTATTGTGGGGGAGATTGTCTTCATGACGAAGACGATTATTATGAAGATGACGATGCGGAACATAGCTATTTATATGCGACATTAAAATTTGGAGCAACTCCTCTTGATGCAGGACTTGCTTATGCTGTAAATAAGGGGCTCTCTTTTAAGAATTGCCATTTATGTAAATATGTACGTGATGATAGTTATGAGGGTGGGCTTTTTTGCTGTATGAGCAAGAAATATCATACGCCTTGTAATCCGAAGCAGAAAGATGCAGGTAATTGTGCTTATTATTCTCTTAATAGAGAAAAGGTTCAGGATATTATGCCTCTTTTGTCTTCGCTGATAATATCAGAAGTGAAGTGATTTATTCAAAGAGAAAAAGTTTTTCTTTTATTTTTTGGAGAGGGCATGCATGTGGCGTCAGTTTTGGATTTTGATGAGGTCGGCTAATTGGAGGAAGTAGTCGTTAGTCCAGATGTCGGTGTCATGGGGATTGCGGAGGAAGGGCTGGACGTCGCTCTTGACTTGGCTGATGGGGATGGAGGCAAGGCGGGCTTTCAGTTGTTGGATGAAGGCGGCAGGGGTTGTTTCCGTGCCGTTGAATTGGCGGATGCGTTCGGCGAGGTGCTTGAAGTGGAGGGGAACGTTGTGGCGGACGTACCATTCAAAGTCGTACCAGTCGCGGCCTTTTACCCGATTTTTCCATGTGCGGTAGACCAGCGCGTGCATTTTGCCTGCGAACAAGTCGGGGAGGGTGAAGCAGCAGGTCATGAAGGAGTGAGGGAGGAGGAGGAGGCGTTGTTCCGTCCGGAAGCCCAAGGGAGGCTGGGTGTCGACTTCCAGCTTGATTTTGATGGATTTGTCCGTTTGGAAAGAGATGTCGTAGATGTCTGTGGTGTCTTTCAAGAAAGCGGATTCCACTTTGTTGAAGTTTTTCTTGTCTTTTTTCTTGATTTCCACTTTCCTGCCGACGAGGGCGAAGGCATCGACGATGGGCTGGAAGTATTTTGAGAAGTCGAATTTGCTGTCGGATGCCAGCAGGGAGAAGTCCATGTCTTCACTGAAACGCTGGAGCCCGTGGAAGATGCGGAGGCAGGTGCCCCCGTAGAAGGCTGCTACGTTGAAGAAGCCGCCGTTGTAGAGCCCGGCGAGGATGATTTGCTGGTTGACTTCAAAGGTGGCGTTGCGTTTGTTCTGTGCGGTGGAGAGGTCGTATGCCGAAAGCATGTTGTCGTAAATCTGGTTGTTCATTTTTTCAATAGTTTAAGGAGTGTTTTTATGGATTCGGGCTTTTTTCCGACGGGGATGTAGGATTCGAAGATTTTGGGGTTCATTTGCTTGAAGTCTTCGAGTTCCATGCGGATGTCTTCTTCCAAGTAGATTTCTGCATCTTTGAGGTAGCGTAAGTTTACTTGGGGGGAATGGGCGATCAGGTCGCACAGGGCTTTTTCCGGGGAGGCGATTACGAAGGCGTAGCCCTCTCGGGAGATGTTGGTCAATCCTACGGGAAAGGCTGCCCGTGCGATGGCGGTGTATTCAAACCTGCCTACGGAAGTGTTGAAGCTGCGGGAATGCTTTAAGGTCATAGACTGCGTGACATAGACTGCTTCAGGAATCAGCCCGTAGTAGCGGAGCGCTGAGGACATGGATACGTAGGATGGGGAATAGAGATGGTTGGCTATCAGGGCGGTGGAAAGAGGAGTACCCGTCATGCCGGGGCTGCAAACGTAGAGCCCCCGCTTGAGGCGGATGATTTGACCATTGCGCTCAAGCCACCTGATTTTCTGGTGCTTGCCTTTGAGTTGGGGATAGAGCGACTCTAAGGCGGAGACCGTTACAGGTATGTTGCCAAATTGTGATAATGGGTTGTTCATGCTACAAAGGTAGTAATTTTTGGAATAATAAGATATAGAATGTATGTTTTTCTGTTCGGAATTTTGCTTTTTGGATTTGGGGGGATGGAGGGGACTGCCGTTTTGGCAGAGGGGGAGGGTGTGGCACGGGGATTGCGGGGAAGAGGGCGGTAAATGGAATATTAACATTAAAATTTAGGATATTATGACGACAGGGAAGATTGGCGTATCTACGCAGAATTTGTTTCCGATTATCAAGAAGTTTCTTTATTCGGACCATGAGATATTTTTGAGGGAGATTGTGTCGAATGCGGTGGACGCGACGCAGAAGTTGAAGGTGCTGGCTTCGTCCGGAGAGTTCAAGGGGGATGCCACGGGGCTGAAGGTGCGCGTGAAGGCTGACAAAGCGGCAGGGACGCTGACGGTGTCGGACAGCGGCATCGGGATGACGGAGGAGGAGGTGGAGAAGTATATCAACCAGATTGCCTTTTCGGGGGCGGAGGAGTTCCTGGAGAAGCATAAGGATGATGCGGCGACGATTATCGGGCATTTCGGGCTGGGTTTTTACTCGGCGTTCATGGTGTGCGACAAGGTGGAGATTGTGACGCGTTCGTATAAGGAGGGGGCGCAGGCTGTGAAGTGGACGGGCGAGGGCGACACGGAGTATACGCTGGAGCCGACGGAGAAGGCAGAGCGGGGGACAGACATCATCATGCACTTGGCTGAGGATGAGAAGGATTTTCTGGAGGAGGGGAAGGTGCAGGAGTTGCTTACGAAGTATTGCAAGTTCTTGCCGGTGGAGATTGTGTTCGGGAAGAAGAAGGAGTGGAAGGACGGGAAGTATGTGGAGACGGAGGAGGATAATGTGGTGAATGACACGAACCCGTTGTGGAAGTGCAAACCGGCGGAGCTGAAGGAGGAGGATTACCTGAAGTTTTACCGTGAGTTGTATCCGATGGGGCAAGACCCGCTGTTCCATATCCATTTGAATGTGGATTATCCGTTTAATCTGACGGGCATTCTGTATTTCCCGAAGATTGACAATAAGTTTGAGATTCAGAAGAATAAGATTCAGTTGTATTGCAACCAGGTGTATGTGTCGGATTCGGTGGAGGGGATTGTGCCGGAGTTTCTGACGTTGCTGCACGGGGTGATTGATTCGCCGGACATCCCGCTGAACGTGTCGCGTTCGTACCTGCAGAGCGACCGGAATGTGAAGAAGATTTCGAGCCATATCACGAAGAAGGTGGCGGACAGCTTGACGGATATTTTCAAGAATTCGCGCGAGGAGTATGAGAAGAAGTGGGACGATTTGAAGATTTTCATCCAGTACGGAATGCTGACGGACGAGAAGTTTGCGGAGCGGGCAAAGGATATTGTGTTGTTGAAGAATACGGACGGGAAGTATTTCACGCTGGAGGAGTATGAGAATCTGATTAAGGCGAACCAGACGGATAAGGACAAGAATGTTGTGTATCTGTATGCGACGGACAAGGAGGAGCAATATACTTATATCCAGGCGGCAAAGGAGCGGGGGTATGATGTGTTGCTGATGGACGGGCAGCTGGATACGCATTTCATCAATCATTTGGAGGCGAAGGATTCGAACCACCGTTTCCTGCGTGTGGATTCGGATGTGATTGAGAAGTTGATACAGAAGGAGGAAATCCGTGCGACGGCTTGGACGGAGGAGGAGCAGGAGGAGATGAGGAGCGTGTTCGAGGCGCAAATTCCGAAGAAAGGGAATTTGTATCTGGTGAATTTCGAGGCGTTGGGTGAGGGGGCAGAGCCGGTGGTGATTACGCGGTCGGAGTTCATACGGCGGATGAAGGAGATGTCGGCAATGAATCCGGGGATGGGCTTCTACGGACAGATGGGCGACCAGTTTACGCTGGTGGTGAACACGGAGCACCGTCTGGTGAAGAGTATCCTGAAGGACGAGCAACAGGCTTTAGGCGAGAAGTTGAAGCCGATTGTGGAGCAAGTGAAGGAGATTGAGGGGAAACGAGACGAAATCGACGCCTTGAACAAGGACAAGAAGGAGGAGGAAATCCCACAAGTGGACAAGGATCGGAAGAAGGAGTACGGCGAGCAGCTGGAGCAGTTGCGGAAGGAGAAACAGGCTGTGCTGGAGGAGTATGGCAAGGAGAACAAGATTGTCGGGCAACTGATAGATTTGGCTTTGCTGGCGAACGGGCTGTTGAAAGGCGAGGCGCTGAACCGGTTTGTGAAGAGGAGTGTGGAGTTGATTGGGTGATGCGGTTGGCAGAAGATAAAAAGGGGCTGTGCGGCTGCACAGCCCCTTTTTGTATGGCAGTGAGTTGTGTGCCGGCTTTTATCCGGGCGGGGGGGGGCCGTCATGCGGTCGTGCCATTTTGCCAGTTCGTCAGGGTGGGAAAAAATGGATATTCAGGCAAATGCGGAGAAAAAGGGTTCACTTATTTGTGAATATGGAAAAGAAGGGCTATTTTTGCCGTGTAATGAAACGAACGCCATGACTGTAACTTTTGAGGAAACATATTTGCAGGAATTGTATGAAAAGGGAAAGACGAGTGATAAAAAACATCGTTATCAGCCTGATATTGTGAGAAGATACCAGAAGTGTATCCGTTACCTTAAAGTAGCACCAAGCATAGAAAAACTTAGGATGATTAATTCATTAAATTACGAAGTGCTAAAAGGGGATAAACGAGGAATTTCTTCTATTCGTGTAAGCGACAAGTATCGGGTGGAATTCACTGTTAGAGAATCGACAGAGGAGCCTATAGTCACAGTATGTAATATAATAGATTTGTCGAACCATTATAAATAAAATGTGATGATTACTTTAAAAGGAGTTGACCCTAAAATGATAGCTAATAATTTAACACCTTCGGAACTTATTCATCCGGGTGAAATGATAAAAGATGAAATAGAGTATCGGGGAATTTCTCAAAGGAAACTTGCTGTGCAAATGGGAATATCTCCAACGTTGTTAAATGAGATCCTGAATGGGAAGCGGGCAATTTCAACAGAATATGCTTTGTTGTTTGAAGCTGCCTTGGGAATTGATGCAGAAATTTGGCTTCGCTTGCAAGCCGATTACGACATGCAGGTTGCCAAATCAAACAAATCTTTTTTGGAGCGTTTGGCGCAAGTGAGGAAATTGGCTGCAGCCGCAGCCCTATAATTGGAAGACGATGAAAATAGGCTTACTATCGGATACACATGGCTGGCTGGACGAGCGGGTGGTGCGCTTTTTTGCGGATTGCGCGGAAGTATGGCATTGTGGAGATGTTGGGAGCTTGTCGGTGATTGAACGCTTGGAGCAGCATTGCCGGGTGCGGGCGGTGCATGGCAACATTGACGGGGGTGAGGTGAGAATGCGTTTCCCGGAGTTGCAGGTTTTCGAATGCGAGGGCGTGAAGACTGTCATGACCCACATCGGGGGCTATCCGGGGCATTACGACGCGCGCATCCGTCCCGTGCTGTTGAAGGAGCAGCCGAAACTCTTCGTTTGCGGACATTCGCACATCCTGAAAGTAATGTACGACCGGACGTTGGGTTGCCTGCATGTCAATCCGGGGGCGGCTGGGCGCTACGGTTTCCATAAAGTATGCACGGCGGTACGTTTTTTGTTGGAAGAGGGCAATGTGAAAGATTTGGAAGTATTGGAATTTGAAAAGCAATATATAGACTAAAAATGGATATGAAAAAAAACATTTTGATTTGGGGAGCGGTGCTGGCAATGATGTTCTTGCCGTTCGGAAAGGCAGAGGCACAGCATGACATCAATCAGGTGCGGGCGCAGAGCGTTAAATACCAGCGCCTGATGGCATTGATTGACGCTTTTTACGTGGATACAGTCAATTTGGAGCGGCTCACGGAAGATGCCATCGTGAAAGTACTCTCTGACTTAGACCCCCATTCCGTCTACATTTCAGCCGAGGACGTGAAAGCCATGAACGAACCTTTGGAGGGCGGCTTCTATGGCATTGGGATACAGTTCGCCGTTTTGCGTGACACCCTTGTCGTGCAGGATGTCGTGGCAGGCGGTCCCTCCGAGAAGGTTGGCTTGCGGGCGGGCGACCGCATTGTAGCGGTGGAAGGGGAGAACATCGCCGGAAAAAAGATGACTTACGTCGATGTCCACCGTTATTTGAAAGGCGAGAAAGGCACAGTGGTGAACATCACGGTGTTGCGGGGCGCTGACCGGCTGGACTTCCGGATTGTCCGCGACAAGATACCCCTTTACAGCGTTGACGCTGCCTACATGTTGGACGCTTCGACGGGATACATCAAAGTTTCCCGTTTTGCCGCAACGACGATTGAGGAATTCGAGACTGCCTTGCGCAAATTGAAAGCGCAGGGATTGAAAGATTTGATTCTCGACCTCGAAGGCAATGGCGGTGGCTACATGGGGGCAGCCTTGGGAATATGCGACCATTTCCTGAAGAGCCTGAACCTGATAGTCTATACGGACGGGATTTCCTCCGGTCGGCGGGATGAATTTGCCTCCTCTGCCGGCTTGTTCGAGGACGGGCGGCTAGTGGTGCTGATTGACGGCAATTCGGCTTCTGCCAGCGAGATAGTTTCCGGTGCCGTACAGGATTGGGATCGTGGTTTGATTGTCGGACGGCGTTCTTTCGGCAAGGGCTTGGTGCAGCGTCAATACCCTTTGACCGACGGTTCTATGATTCGCCTGACCACTGCCCATTATTATACCCCCTCCGGGCGTTGCATCCAGAAACCGTATGACGAAGGCGGCTTGGCATACGAGGCGGAATATTTCAACCGCTATACGACTGGCGAACTCCTAAGTGCCGATAGCATCGTTGTGAACGACAGCCTGAAATACTTTACGAAAGTGAAACACCGCACGGTTTATGGTGGCGGAGGCATCATTCCGGATGTCTTCGTGCCCATTGACACGTCGGTGAATTATCTATACTTCAACCGCTTGGTTGCGAAAAATGTGATAGGCGATTATGTGAACGACTACATTGACAAACACCGCTCCGAATTGCAGGCTGCCTATCCGGATTTTGCTGCTTTCCGGCGCGATTTTGTGGTAACCGATGCGATGATTGACGAAATCGTCGAGGCTGGAGCCAAAGCCGGCGTGGAGAAAGACGAGAAACTCCTGACACCCGTCCTTCCCTCCATGAAATTGCAACTGAAAGCCCTGCTTGCCCGTGACCTTTGGGATATGAACGAAATGTACCAAATCTTGAATGAGGACAACGATTCCCTCCGCAAGGCATTGGAAGTCCTGCGCGATGGTACCTACAGCCGCCTGTTGGAATAACGTCCCGTTTCACCCTCTCTACCCGGGTTTGAAAATGATTGTCCCCGTCTGCTCTTGACAAGGAGCGGACGGGGTTTTCTTTCTTTCCAATGCGCCCATAAAGGGCAGCAATAAGTATGAGCGGCATACGCCAAAAAATCAAATGGGGAATAAAAAGCGGTGGTGTTAAGGATTTTTAAGGGGATAAGGCATTATCCATTAAGAACATTCGTGTAACTTTGTACAATAATAAAATAGGTAAATGGGCTCTAACCATTTGCCTGTAAAAATAAATAATATCATCGAACAAGCAAAAGAATGGAGCTAAAAAAATTAATGAGGGGAAGCCTGTTGGCAGTGTGCATGCTGTTGTTGCAGTTTTCTTTGCATGCGGCGGGTCAGGAGGCGAGGGACAGTGTATATGTGTTCCGTTTCGTGACGGGGGAGGACATGTTTTTCGTGCCGTGGAGCGGGAACGGGGCGGAGTTGGGACGGCTGGAGCGTTGCGTGGAGCGGCACAAGGCAGCCATCCTGTCGGGTGAAGTGCCGGTGCAGGTGGAGGGGCGTTGCAGTTCGCAAGGCAGCGAGGCGGAGAATCTGGCAATGGCACGCATCCGCTCGAACCGGGTGAAGTCGGAACTGATTGTGCGGCAGGGGTTGTGCGAGGATTGTTTTGTGACACGGAACCGGGCAGGGGGCGGGGATGTGGTGACGGTGAGGATTGCCGTAAGGAAGGCGGAAGAGAAGGTTGGCACGGCGGAGGGTGAGGAAGAGAGGGGAGAACCTGTTGCCGGCGTTGCTGTTTCTGCGAGGGACAGCGTGCCTGCGGAAAGGGGAAGGGCGGATGCCGTGACGGATGGTTTGACGGGAAGGGGGGACGCTGAGGCGGATGGTTTAAGCGTTGAGGCGGATAGTGAACCTGCTGTTGAGGCGGAGTTGCCATCGGGCGGTGCAGGGGAGTATGCCCGTTTTTCCTTGCGCGCGAATTTGTTGCGCTGGGCGACGCTCACGCCTGACTTGGGGCTGGAGTGGCGCATCAGCCCGTCCGTGGGTGTCATGGTGAACGGTTCGTGGACCTCGTGGACATGGAATGACAACGCCCGTCGCTACGCCCTCTGGGAAGTAATGCCGGAAGTGCGCTGGTATCTGGGTGAGAAAAAAGCCTGGTATGTGGGCGCGATGTTCAAGGCCGGACAGTTCAACTACAAGTTCTCCGGCACGGGCAGGCAGGGCGA
>CALUKF010000045.1 GCA_944321145.1 uncultured Odoribacter sp.
TTCGTTCAATTGTCAGAATACGACTTGTACCCTTTTTAAATGAATAGCCGCTGATATTCAATGATGTATGCCTGTTGCATCGGCAAATAAATATTCTGCATCGAAAAATACTTTCAAATTTTTAGTCTATTGTTATTCGAAACTTGATTTGTTGAGATATCTTGTACACACATCATTCGCTTGCTTCTTCCATATCTTTAGGTTTAAACATAGTCAAGCGCAATATACACAAAAACACGAGCGTTGCCTCTATCATTCCGTAATCTTTTGGTATATAGAAAGCATGTGCCACGTTATTACGAATATTGTATCCTTTAGCAGTGAACACATATTTAAAAAAATCAATATCTTCTTCTTTGAATATTTGTAGTAAACATGGTTCTTTCAACAAATCATCAAGCAATGCCTGAGAAGTATTTTTATCTCGTCCTTTTATAACACGACCTCCATAATTACCAACCATATCACGCAGAATGCCTTCAAAACGTATGGAAAGAATATCTACAGGCAAACGCCAATCAGTTGGTTTCCCTTGCAAATAACGATTATACTGTTTAATGAACGCTTCAATTCCGTAATCAATTTGCGAAAACCATGTGGCAATAACCACTTGCCCAGCCCTAGTATATTCTAGTTGAATACCAAAACAGGTGTTTTTTAGGAACCAGTTTTTCAATTTACCATAAGTCAATTGTTTTGTGTTGACTGCGGTAAGAATCAGATTTATCACGTTATTTCTCACAATATTCATGAGCCATATACCGTATTTCTGATCTAGATCAAAATCCTCACCTGCATCTCTGCTGTTTCCGTTGATATCCACAATTTTATTCACAAAGCCAAGTTTTTCTGCTGTAGATGTGCTTTCCGACATCCGTATACGTAGTTGTTCGTAAGAAGGAAAAAGAAACCGAATAGGGCATGAAAGATTCACTAATAGCCAACTTAGTTTCCCCTCAAGCAGTTCCTTTTCCAAACTTCTAAAATACCCATCAATCTTCTTATTAGCTTTCTTCTCAAATTTAAAAGGCAACATTACCAGTTTTTTCTTATTTTCTCGAAATGCTTGTTCTGCTCTGTTCCTCTTTTCGGTCAAATTCGCCTTATGATAGAAGGCAATAGCTTTTTCAAGATGCTCTTCGTTCATCCAAGGGATGGCGATATTATTGGGTGCAGTTGCTGGATCAATCAATAGATCCATTTCCATATCACCCAGTGCTTCATAAAAGAAATTCATATACGATTTTGCCTTTCCTTGAAACTTTGAAGAATAGAATAAACCTAACTCACAACAGTTTTCTCGCCACCTATCCTTGGCTAATGGCAGCAAATCCTTACACAAGCATACAATTTTCTCTGCATCACTACCCGGAAAGAATGCTTTATCCTTTGCCAATCCTATGCAGACCAATTTTGTGCGGTATCCGTAATCTGATTTCAATACATTCCATATCAACTCAGTAGCTCCCGGCATCTTATATTTCACTCTTTTAGTCAGCGACATCAAAATTTCTATGGCATCTTCTGCCTGATAAGGATAGTCTCCTTTATCTTCTGGCAATAAAGTACCGATCACCTTCATCAAAGCATCAATAGATTTTTTAGCATAGCGATTGTCGTTTGTAAGCAAATAAATGAAGTAATTGTATCGATATTTTAATAGTTGGTTGTTCGTGACTTTAATACGTTCTTCAAAGTAAGTTACAGTAAAATCCTTATCAGTGGGACATTTCTCATCCTTTACCAACCGTTCAATTTTCCACCATGTAAGAATCTCAAGTCTTGCTTTGGGCCATTCTTCTGGTAAAAAAGCATCATACGAAAACATTTTGTCAATATGTTCATTATCCTGTTTCTTCTCAAGGAATTCGTACAATTCAGTTAATGTTGCCATAGTAATTTTACTTCTTCAATTACGCTTCAGTTTATTTTATATACTCTCTCCGCCCCTCAAAAACAGTTGTAAAGCGCTCCTGTTCGTTTTTTGCAATACCCAGTCGGGTGGACAAGCACCGCCAATCCTTTACAACATTGGCTACATCCCGAATGATGCCTTCCGCCACTTTACGCCTTATCATATAATCCTCGCAAGCATCCAGCAAGATATGCAAATCTGCCTTATTGGACGTGGAAGTGATGAGCAGGCTTTGGTATTCATTCAGCGTAGGATTCATATCGTATGCCGGAGACAATGTCCAGCCTTTGGCTGTCAAAAGGAAGCCGTGATTGCGGAAATGATCATCGCTATTGCCGATGCAGACATTGAAAGCCACCCGGCGGTAAAGCTCTTGCAGGTTTGCCTCTACATTGGTGCAATTCTGAAGGATGAAATCAACTATGTCCAGATAGCCGTGCCCTGTCGTGGCGTTATCTCCATCGGAAAGCCCCAACAGCGTCATTGCGGAAGCGAAATGAACCCGGCGGTCTTCCGGTGTGCGGTCAAAGCGCTTAGACAGCAAAGTATGATATTTCTCTCCAACGGACAGAACTTCGGTATGTGCAACATTGATTCCGGCATTCTTCGCAAGCAGATGGGCAAAATGCTCCCATAACCCGGCATCATAATCATCCTTGCGTGAAGGGAATTTGGCTACATATAGCGTTTTGTCCTCACTGATGACGCTGGCTTTCGGTCTCGCGCCACCCAACGAAGAGCCTGGCATCGCAAGTTGGTTTATCCATTTCTTGGCTGGCAACTGGTTTTCTTCCTCGCTTCTCTCAATCTCCATGCTGGCCGCAATCAGTTCTCGCACATCCGCCAAAGGAGGAATCTTCAAGGATTCGTCCACGTTGATGAAATCCCCGTCCTTCTCTTCCTTAAAACGGAAGCCTCCCATACGTGAGAAATCATCTATGCCCGTCAAAAGGTCAAACGATGACAACCGACGCATTGGCCTGCCTTCTTCCGATGCGGCTATTTGCTCCCGTCGCAAAAGCAAGGTACGCCCCCAACGGTCTGGCAAGGCATCCGAAAAGCACCCGAATATGTCTTTCCCCGGCTGCGTATATTGCATCCCCGGATAATTGTTCAAGTCCTCACTCAGAAACAAATCGCTATGCCTCCTCAACCACTCATCATGGAACGAGAAGCTATAGCTGTCGGAACCACGGAGTGATTCATACCCCAGCTCTCCGACAAACTCTATTTCCTTAAGCCAGTTAAAATCGGCATATACATAAAGTTTCTTCATCGCCTATTCCTTTTTAGATGCCCGTTCCCTTGTCTTCAGACTCAAATCCTGCAAAGCTTTTCCCAACTTGTCTTCTTTGGCCAGCCACAGGATGTCGTCATCCAATTGCAGGGCGTAAAGCACCCGAAGATAAATGCCTATCGCTACCGTCGGGGCACCTTTCTCTATGCGTGACACGGTTAGTGGAGAACAGGTAGCCCGTTCCGCCACCTGAGCCACACTCAGATTCCTGCGTAGGCGAGCCAGCTTTATCTGCTCTCCCACCACCTGCATCTTCTGTTCCAATTTCCGTGGCAACTTGGTGCCCATTGTATTCTTAGTCATAACTTATCATATAATATGCAAAGATAATGCTTTTTATTTATTTAATGATAGGTTTGCACAAAAAATAATGGCTTTATTTTACACTTCCGAGAATACTTGCCTGCCAAAAGAAACACATCCATACATCCTCTTAGCTTGACTTTAAAGCTGCACATATATATGGGGAATTAATTAATGAACCCGTTGATTCTCATAGACAAGGATGCTGATATGAGTACAAGATTGGAAGGCTTGAAACCAATAAGAACCCTCCGCTCGGCTTTGTTATGAAGCCCTTTTCCGTCCCCTCGGACAGGCAAAAATTTTTATCTTCGTTTTTTGTAACGAGTCATCTACTATTTTTTGACGTTAATGACTCGTAAGTGAATCGGAGATGACTCGTAGATGATAGTCGGAAGGGAGGGGGAAAGGTGCTGAACATGAGGGAGAAAGGAGGGGTTGCGAATTTTGGGCTGATTTTTCCGATTTTGGAGGTATTTTCATCCATTTTTAGAGGTATTTTTTCTCCGTTTTTTGAAAGGAGCGGTATTAAAATGCTATCATACTCTTTCGACAAGTGGGCTATTGCTTCTCCTTGTTTTTATACGGCTAACGGCGATGAGCCTTTGTGCGTGGTTGGAACATTGTCGGCAGAAAAACTGGTAAGGCATGTCCAAATCTTGAAGAACTTGCTTGACCACGGTGGATTTGCCTATCTGACGGGCACCCATCACCGCTTGGATGAATTTTCGGGGCTCTTTTATTCTTTCTGTAATTTTGGGTAAAAAAATCAGGGGTTTCTCTTGGTCGGTTTCAAAATATGCAGTAACTTCCGCTGTCTAAATCTAATGCGATTTTTATGCTTGTAAAATTATTCAGCGGTGCCGTCAATGGCATAGAGGCAGTGACCATCACGATAGAGGTTAATATTCTGAACGGAGCTAAATTTATCATTGTCGGACTTCCTGATAACGCTATAAAGGAAAGCCAACAGCGGGTAGATTCCGCCTTGCGAGAAATCGGTGCCCGCATTCCTGGGAAACGGGTCATTATAAATTTGGCACCTGCCGACATTAAAAAAGAAGGCTCAGCATACGATTTGCCTCTGGCAATTGGCATTTTGGCAGCCAACGAACAGCTTCCCGCTGACAGCTTAAATCAATTTATGATTTTGGGGGAATTGTCTTTGGACGGCAGTTTAAAAGCTGTACAGGGGGTACTCCCGATTGCCATTAATGCGCGGGCAGCCGGATTTCATAAAATTATTCTTCCTCGAGAAAATGCCAATGAAGCTGCTATCGTAAAAGATATTGAAGTTTATGGCTTCCAGCATATTCGGGAGGTAGTGGATTTTATTCATCACCCTGCAAATGCCACTCCTATCACTTACGACCCGCAACGGGCAAACATTGTGGGAAACTCGATGTATGATTTCAAAGACGTCAAGGGGCAGGAGACCGTAAAACGAGCCTTGGAAATAGCAGCTGCCGGCATGCACAATCTGCTGATGGTGGGACCTCCCGGTTCAGGGAAGACCATGCTTGCCCGCTGTTTGCCGAGTATTCTTCCGCCGATGACCATCGAGGAGTCGTTGGAAACTACAAAAATACACTCTGTTGCAGGGAAGTTGGCAGGCAATAGCTCGCTTATCACGACCCGTCCTTTTCGGGCACCGCACCATACGATTTCGGACATTGCGCTAACAGGTGGAGGGGCTTTTCCCAGGCCGGGTGAGATTTCTCTTGCCAATAATGGTGTCCTTTTTCTTGATGAGCTGACTGAATTTCCACGCAATGTGTTAGAGGTTATGCGCCAACCTCTTGAAGACCGGAAAATTACCATTAGTCGCGCACGTTATTCCGTAGATTATCCTGCCAATTTTATGTTTGTGGCTTCTATGAATCCTTGTCCCTGCGGATATTACAACCACCCGACCAAAGAATGCACTTGTAATAGCGGTACTATACAACGCTACCTGTCCAAAATTTCGGGGCCTCTTTTGGACAGGATTGACATCCATTTGGAGGTAGTGCCCGTCGACCTAGAAAAAATCACCGGACAATATGAAAGCGAATGCAGCGCCACCATCCGGCAACGGGTTATTGCAGCCCGCAATATCCAAACGCAACGCTTCCAAGACCATCCGGGCATTCATTGCAATGCGCAAATGACTTCCGCACTGATTAAGAAATATTGCCCGCTGGATGCACCAAGCCTCACACTTTTGAAAGCTGCCATGCAAAAATTCAGCCTTTCCGCCAGGGCATACGACAGAATCATCAAGTTGTCCCGCACGATTGCCGACCTGGCAGGTGCTCCCAACATCACTCCGCAACATATTGCAGAAGCGATACAATACCGGACTCTCGACCGGGAATCGTGGGGCAGCCGATAGATGATTTTTAAACGCGGCTCAGTATTTCGTCCAAACCTTCAAAGTGTTTTTTGTAATCTTCCAAGGAACGGCGAATGACTTCGTAGGCTTCTTCCCTCCCGTATACTTGGGAGATGTCCACTTTGCGCATACCCTCTTCGCCAGGCATATCTTTGTAAGTCAAGAAATAGTGCTTTAGGCGATCCACAATGATGTGGGGCAATTCATCAATCTCATTGTAAACATTATAAGTTGCATCGTGTTTCAGGACAGCGATGATTTTGTCATCAGCCTCGTCCCCGTCGAACATGCGGAAGCCGCCGATGGGGCGCACGCTGGCTATAATGTCGCCGTGGGCAATGGTGCGCTCGGTTAAGACGCAAATATCCAAGGGGTCGCAGTCGCCTTTTATACCCGAACGCTGGCTCTGTTGCATGGCGTATTCTGCCACTGAGTCACCGCAATAACTTTGCGGGATGAAGCCATACAACGCAGGCACTACGTTGGAGTATTTCTGGGGACGGTCGATTTTAATGTAACCGCAAACCTTGTCCAATTCATATTTTACGGTGTCTGTGGGCACCATCTCGATGAAAGCTGTCAAAACTTCCGGTGCTTCCTCGCCTACCTCTATCCCATGCCAAGGGTGGGATTTGTAGCGCAAACCCATCAAACGGGCTATCGGATCGTTGATTTTATTTCCCATGTTAATGTAGATTAGTATTATTTTTTGTTTTCCATTCCACGACCATTCCGCGTTCTCGTTGCCACATCTGTTCTGGTAGTACTGAGCGGATTGCTTGCCATAATAATTCGACTAATTGTTGCCGGACAAAATAGATGGAAGATATTACGCTTACTTCCCGAAGCGGTTTGTCCGAAGCAAAACTCCTTACTTGCAAGAGTTTGTTTTCTGGCAGGTATTGAAGTGCCAATTCGGGAATAAAAGTGTAACCGCCCTCCGCATCTACTATTCGCATCAAGGTTTCCAATGAATTGCTCTCAAAACGGAAAGGCAACCGCCCTTCGTCCTCTTGAGTTATGTTGCACAGGTTGACCACTTGGTTTCGGAAACAGTGCCCTTCGCCCAAAAGCCACAAACCGGCATGCTTTAACTCGTTGGCATCAATTCCTTTTTGGTGCAAAAGTTCGTGGCCGGGGTGGGCATAAATCAGCATTTCTTCGTAAAAAACCGGTTTTTCTACGATGGTATTGTCGTTATAAGGGGTTACAAAAATCCCGACATCCAAACGCTCGCTTTTCAAGCGGCGCACCAGTTCTTCAGACTCCACTTCTTCCACGCCTATCTCCAAATCAGGGTATTCTTGCGCCATTTGCTTCATGAGGGGAGGCAATAAATAAGGTGCAAGGGTCGGGATGATTCCGATTCGCAATGTTCCGGAAACTACCCGTTGTTCCTCGCGGATAATCTCTTTGATCTGATTGGAAGATGCTAATGCCGCACGAGCCTGGCTAATGATTTTTTTGCCAATTTCTGTCGGCTCCAAAGGCTGCCTTTTCCGGTCAAAAATGATGACTCCCAAATCCTCTTCCAATTTTTTCACCTGCATGCTCAGCGTCGGCTGGGTCACGAAGCATTTATCAGCCGCTGCAGCGAAATGGCGTACATCGTCCAATGCCACAATATATTCAAGCTGGGTAAGGGTTATCATGGCGGCGCAACTTATTCAAAGAAATCCTTCATCTTGCGGAAAAAACTTTTCTTTCCGTCACCTCCCGCCGGTTTGACAAAATCCCGCTCTTTCAATTCTTCGACCAATTTTTTGTCTTCTTTCGAAAGATTCTTAGGAATCCAGACATTTACCCGAACCAACAAATCCCCTCGTCCGTAACCGTTCACATCTGGGATGCCTTTGCCTTTCAGGCGCAGTACTTTGCCGGGCTGTGTGCCGGGTTCTATTTTGACTTTCACCTTGCCATCCAGTGTCGGGATTTCTACCGATTCTCCCAACACGGCATCGGGGAAGCTAACAAAAGCGTTGTACAGCAAATCATTGCCATCCCTTACCAAGTCCGGGTGTTCCACCTCTTCTATTAACACAATCAAATCGCCGTTCACGCCGCCACGACGGGCTGCATTGCCTTTTCCACTAATTGACAATTGCATGCCGTCAGCGACTCCTGCCGGGATATGCAAGGTAATGACTTCTTCCGATAATTGCACTCCCTCACCGTTGCAGTGCGGGCATTTCTCGTTGATAATCTTGCCTTCTCCTCCACAAGTCGGACACGTTGAGGTGGTTTGCATGGCTCCCAAAATGGTTTGCTGCACCCGTGTCACCTGCCCCGTCCCGTGGCAAGTCGAACATGTGGAAAACGAAGTGCCGTCCTTGGCGCCCGTCCCGTGGCAATGTTCGTCTGCCACATATTTTTTCACTTTAATCTTTTTGTCTACCCCCGTAGCAATTTCTTCCAACGTCAGTTTGACTTTCACGCGCAGGTTGCTTCCTCGATTTACCCGGCGGGCGGAACGGTTGCCGCCTCCAAAACCGCTAAAACCGCCAAAGCCACCAAAACTGCCGAAAATATCGCCAAAATGAGAAAATATGTCATCCATGCTCATGCCTCCTCCGAAACCTCCTGCACCGCCCATGCCGGCATGTCCGAATTGGTCATACCGCCGTCGCTTTTCCTCATTGCTCAACACATCGTATGCTTCTGCTGCTTCTTTAAATTTTTCTTCAGCTTCCTTATTACCCGGATTTTTGTCCGGATGATATTGCAATGCCAACTTGCGGTAGGCTTTTTTTATTTCCGCTGCATCAGCATTTTTCGACACGCCCAAAACTTCGTAATAGTCTCTTTTTTCAGCCATCCTCTTCGTGATTTAAAAATTACTCCCCTACCACGACTTTGGGGAAACGGATTACTTTGTCGTGCAGCATATAACCTTTTTGAATGCAATCCACCACTTTCCCTTTCAGCTCTTCCGCCGGGGCAGGAATTTTGGTCACGGCTTCCTGCAAATCCGGATTGAATTCAGTATGAATACATTCGATTTCTTTCACACCATGCTGCGTCAGAAAATCTTTGAAAGTCGTATAAATCAACTGTACCCCTTCCCGCAATGCCGGTACGTCAGTTGCCGTCTCCATGCTTTGCAATGCCCGCTCAAAATTGTCCATCACAGGGAGTATCTTTTCCAAAATCTGCTCGCCGGCACTCTTCGTCAACTCCATTTTTTCTTTCAAAGTGCGTTTGCGGTAATTGTCAAACTCGGCAGACAGGCGCAAATATTTGTCATTCGCTGCATCCAGCTTCTCCTGTAACTCTTTTACCTCTAAATTCTTGCCGTCATCCTGCCCTGCTTCCCCCCTCACCTCTACTTCCTGCTCAGGCGTTTCGTCGCAGGCTTTGCCCTTCGCCTTTTCTTTTTCCTCTTCTCGCATATTTCTAAATTCTTTAGACATGGTATTCTCATTTTATGGTTATGCACGCAAAGCTATACAAAAAATTTGCCAATACAAAAAAACTGTCAAATTGACACCTTTTTATGTTCCCAACCTTCCTTCATCAGCAAAACTGTAATATTGGTCTTGCCCTACGATAATATGGTCAAGCAGACGGATATCCAACATTTTCCCCGCCTCAAAAATCTTTGTCGTCACTCGGTCGTCCTGGTGGCTCGGTTGCATTTTCCCTCCGCCCGGATGATTGTGGGCAACGATGATATTGGCAGCTTTCATATTCAATGCCAAATGAAAAAGCACCCGCACATCCACCATCGTCCCATCCATTCCACCTGAAGAGACGCATTCGCATCCTTTGATTCGATTGGAAGTTGCCAGGCAAATCACCCAAAACTCTTCGTGGTCCAAATCGCTGATAAAAGGTTTGATGTATTCATACGCGTCTTGGCTGCAAGTCACTTTGGGACAAACGGCAGGTGCCTCCAATTTCCTCCTGCGACCGATTTCCATGGCTGCGACAATCGCTGCTGCTTTTGCCAATCCCACACCTTTGTATTTATTCATCAGCTCGCGCACACCTTTGCGCGCCAATTCATTTAAATCATTGTGGCAATCCGACAAAATTCGGCGAGACAATTCCAATGCAGACTCTCCGCCAACACCTGAACGCAAGAGAATGGCAAACAACTCGCTCAACGACAATGCTGCCGCCCCTTGCTGCTGCAACCGCTCTCTGGGCTGCTCATCCTCCGCCCACGACCTCATGGGCAAACGGTCATCTCCTTTCATTTGTAAGGTTGTTCACGTAATAGCATAGAAAAAAGGGACTGCCAATCAGGCGGACAGTCCCACAATATCTCTCGACTGTTAAAACAATGCGCTTACAGTTTGTTCACATGCAAAGCCAATTTTGACTTCAAATTGGCAGCTTTATTGGCGTGGATAACATTCTTCTTTGCCAACTTGTCCAACATTGCCACAACCTTGGGCAACAATTCCGTTGCAGCAGCCTTATCCGTCATCATACGCAATTTCTTCACAGCATTGCGGGCGGTCTTTGCATAATAACGATTCCTCTCTCTACGTACAGCAGTCTGTCTAATTCTTTTTTCTGACGATTTATGATTTGCCATTTCTACAAATATAAAAATTCAACTTCTTGATGTAGTCCGTACGAGAATCGAACTCGTGTTACAAGAATGAAAATCTTGCGTCCTAACCCCTAGACGAACGGACCTTTTTACTCAGTAGTCTGTACGGGAATCGAACCCGTGTTACAAGAATGAAAATCTTGCGTCCTAACCCCTAGACGAACAGACCGTCGTTTTCGTTTTGCGGGTGCAAATATACGGCAAATTTGTTTTCTGGCAAAAAAAAGTATATTTTTTTCTCCAAAACTACTATTTTTGCCTCCGAAAAATACAATAAACATGGCAAAACTCTACTTAATACCCACTCCTGTTGGCAATCTCGAAGATATTACCCTCCGGGCGCTCCGCTTGCTCAAAGAGGTTGACCTCATCCTCGCAGAAGACACCCGCACCTCAGCCAAATTACTGAAACACTATGATATTCACACCCCCGTCATCTCTCATCATAAATTCAACGAGCACCAGCAAGTCGACCGCATAGCCGACCGCATAGCCAACGGAGAGAACGTCGCCCTCATCAGCGATGCAGGCACTCCGGGTATTTCAGACCCCGGTTTTCTGCTTACGCGCACTTGCATTGAACGCGGTATCCCCACAGAATGCCTCCCCGGAGCAACTGCTTTCGTGCCGGCACTGGTCAATTCGGGTTTCCCCTGCGACCGTTTTTGCTTTGAAGGCTTCCTGCCGCAGAAAAAAGGCAAACAAAAAAAATTGAATGAATTGGCAGCAGAAACGCGCACGCTTATTTTTTACGAATCCCCTTTCCGCCTTGCCAAAACACTGCTCCAAATGAGCGAAATATTCGGACCTTCCCGTCCTGCCTGTGTCGCTCGCGAAATCAGCAAAGTGTTTGAAGAATACCATCACGGCACCCTGCAAGAATTGGCAACTCATTACGCCGCTTGCCCCCCCAAAGGCGAAATTGTCCTCATCGTTGCCGGGAAACTTTCGTCCTCTCCTTGTGATTCTTCAGGGGAAGATGTATCTTCGCAAGTGTAAATGCTATTAATATGGACAGGGAGAATTTATACGACCACGACAAGCAGGCGCTTCTGCGGGATTTGGAAAATAAGAAAGAAGGGGCTGTGGACTACTTGTTCCGGACTTATTATGCAGACTTGTGCCACTTTGCACGGGGCTTTGTGGATGTGTACGAGGATGCGGAAGAGGCAGTGCAAAACGTGTTCGAGAAGATTTGGACCAATGGTGTGCGCCTTCAAGGCAAGGAGTCGTTGGATAGTTACCTCTACGTTGCCGTGCGGAACGCTTGCGTCAGCATCGGGCGGCGTCAGATACGGCGGGTGGGGTTGGAGGAAGTTGCCGATTTGCCGGTGGAAGACACCGGGGAAAAAGAAGAGGGGCGCAACGCCGCCCTCTGGGAAGCCGTCAACAGCCTGCCGGAACAGTGCCGGGTGATTTTGAAATTAGTCGTGCTCGAAGAAATGAAATACGCCGAGGTGGCAGAGAAATTGGGCATCTCGCTCAATACTGTGAAAACCCAAATGAAAATAGCCTACCGCGAATTGCGGGGCAAGTTGTCAGGCAAACAACTTTTCCTCCTGTTTTTCCAAATGAAAGCCTGATTTTCTGATTTTATATGGCATTGATTTTAAACCTGTTTTAAAAAATCTGTTCCAATCACTGAAAAAAATCGCTTTTCTTTTCACCCTTTTTCGCGTTTTCTGCGTCCTCTCACAGAAAAGCAAAAATAATAACCATGAACGAGAGAACAGAAGATTTATTGGTCAGATGGGTTGACGGGGAACTTTCCGACGACGAGCGGAAAGAGATGGAGGGCTTGCTGGCATCTTCGGCAGAGTTGCGGGAAACGTTGGCAGACTACCTGAAAATCCGCCGTTCGCTCCTTGCCTTGCGCCGGGATTTCCGCCCCGATGTGGAGCAACGCCTTCGCGAAACCAAGCGCCGCCGTCGGCGTTTGCGTCGCGTGATGCGCCGTTGGAGCTATGCGGCTGCGGTCGTTTTGGCAGCAGCAGTGGCTGGTGCATTTTTCCTGAAACGCGACCTTCCACAGCAACCGTCTTTGCCGGCAGAACTGGCTTGGGGGCAGGTACCGGTGCTGGTAATGCCGAATGGCGAGCGGCGGGTATTGCCCCAGAACGACACCACCGTCCTTTGGCAGGAACAGGGGGGCGACATCCACATTGACTCCCGCACTTTGATTATGGAGGGCGAAACTAGGGAGGAACGCGAGCCGGTTTACTATACCGTGAACATTCCATACGGCGGGGAGTACAACTTGGTGCTCTCGGACGGCACGCGGATTTACCTGAATGCGGGTACTACTCTGCGCTACCCCGATCATTTTGCCGGCGGTTCCCGCGAAATCTTCTTGAGCGGCGAAGCTTATTTGGAAGTCTCCCGAGACACCTCCCGTCCTTTCATCGTCCGCACGGACGACATGGATGTGCGGGTTTTGGGCACAGTTTTCAACGTCAATGCTTATCCGGATGGCAGCTACGTGCGTACGACCTTGGTGGAAGGGAAAGTCGAGACATCTTGTGGGGGCGAGTGGATTGTGATGAAGCCGGGGACGCAAGTGGCTTACGACAAGGCTACCCGCCAGGCGGACTATTTTCCCGTGGACGTGCGCCACTTCATCTCCTGGAAAGACGGGTATTACGATTTTAGAGACATGACGCTGGGCGAATTGATGCAAATTTTTGTCCGGTGGTACGATGTCGACGTGCGCTTCGCTAATCCCTTGCTCGAAAACCTCCGGTTCAGCGGTCGCTTGCGGCGGTACGAAGATGTGTCGGGACTTTTTGAACAATTGGAATACACGGGCGACGTGGCATTTGATGTCAAAGGCAAAAACATCGTCATTCGCGATGTGCAAAAATAAAAACAGGTTGGAGACATGATCAACCTTCAACCTGCTGAATCCTGCATCCGGATCGCTCAAAATGCGGATGCGCAATGTTTAATTAAATTAATTGCAAAAGTATGAGAAAAAAGCGAGAATTCGTGAAGCCATGGGATTGGAATACATGGCGAGGGATGTTAATTATTCCAAAACTAGTAGTCGGGCTGCTGGGCTTGGCGTTTTGGCTGGTGCCGGCGGATGCCTACGCGCAGGAACGCACCAAGGTGACGCTCGATTTGCAGAACGTCACGCTGAACGACATGTTCGAGGAAATGAAGAAGCAGACGGACTACGACTTCTTCTACAACGCCCAGCTCCTCCGGGCACGCGGCTTCGTCAGCGTGAAAGCCGACAACGAGGAGGTGACCTCCGTGCTCGACCGCGTGCTGCCGGGCGTAAACTTGGAGTACCAGATGAACAACAACTTGGTCACCATCCGGGCAAAGAAAGCAGACCCGCAGCAGGAAATCAACCTGGTGCCGGTCAAAGGGCGCGTGGTGGACGAGAACGGCAATCCGCTGCCGGGGGCGACGGTTGTCATCCACGGCACGACGATGGGCGTGGCGACAGACGGGGACGGGCGGTACTCCATCAATGCCAAGCCGGACGATGTGCTGGTATTTTCGTTCGTGGGGTACAAAGAGGAAGTAATTCCCATCAAAGGCAAGACAACGATAAATATGCAATTGAACCCGACGGCGGAGAATTTGGAAGAGGCAGTGGTTGTGGCTTTTGGTACGCAGAAAAAAGAGAGTGTGGTAGGTGCTATCCAGACCGTTCGCCCGATGGACTTGAAATCTTCAAGTTCTGACTTGACTACCCAATTTGTCGGTAAGATTGCGGGCATTGTCGGTTGGCAGACGGGCGGTCTTCCCGGCGCGTTGACGGAGGAGGAGATGAACACCAAGTTCTACATCCGTGGCATCAGTTCTTCGCAAGGGGTTTCCGAGCCGCTGGTGCTGATTGACGGCGTGGAATCTTCCCGCTTGGATTTGGCACGCATGGCACCGGAGGATATTGACTCGTTTTCTGTATTGAAAGACGCTTCGGCAACGGCGATGTACGGCGCGCGCGGTGCAAACGGTGTCATCCTTGTGACGACGAAGAAAGGTGAGGAGGGAAGCGTTTATACTTCCGTGCGTTATGAGGCTGTGGCATCCATGCCGACGGACGAAATCGAGGTGGTTGATCCGAAAACTTATATGCGGATGTATAACCAAGCCTTGTTGGCTCGTAATCCCGAAGCAAGCCCTGTTTATTCCGTGGAACGCATTGAACGTACAGGCAATCCCAATTATCCATCGTTTGTATATCCTGCCAATAATTGGTATGACATCTTGTTCAAGGACTATTCCGTCAACCACCGTTTGGGCGTGAATGTGCGTGGCGGTTCTAATGTGGTGCAATATTATGCTTCAGTGAATTATACCCGGGATGCCGGCATGCTGAAGACTGACCAATTGAACCAATTCGACGTGAATATCAAGAATTCCACAATCGCTTCCCGCATCAATTTGAATGTGAACCTGAATGCCGGTATCCAATTATTAATGAATACTTCGTTTAATATTGACAAGTATCATGGGCCTTATGCCGATGTGACAGAAGCTTATTCTTTGGCATTCAATGCTTCACCTGTGGACTTCGCTCCGATTTATCCGGCGGATGAGGAGCATAGTTGGCCCCATCTGCGCTTCGGCAGCCGTGTAGACGGAACGGGGAGCAATCCTTATATGACTATTCAGCAGGGATATAACGATCGGAATCGTTTTTCGACAACGGTGCGACTGGAGTATATTCACAATCTTTCCCAATTGTTGAAAGGCTTGGAATTGCGTGCCAGTGCATCGTTCTATCAGACCGGTTACACTGCTGTGTACTATGGCACTAATCCTTTTACCTACGCATTGGATCCAGAAACGGGATATGATTTTGAAACTGGAAAACACACTTTGACATCCACCAATCCTGTAGCAAGCCGGACGTTGTTTTTGGATGGCACAAGAGGCGCGCAAAGCAGTTCGTGGCAATGGGTATATGAAGGACGTTTGCTGCATACAGCGGCTTGGGGTGGAGTGGACAACACTCTGCATCAGACTTCCTTGACGGCTGTGCTCCAGGCTCAACAATCCAATTCTACACCGGTGCCTTCATTGTTTGAGGGCTTTGAACATCGGAATCTCAGCTTTTCTATGCGTGGCTCTTATGGATTCAAAGATCGCTATTTTGCCGAGGCCAGTTTCGGTTACAATGGGTCTGAGCGGTTCGCTAAGCAAAACCGGATGGGCTTCTTCCCGGCTGCGGGTGCTGCGTGGATTGTGAGCAAAGAGAATTTCATGCAGAATATCAGCAAGTGGTTCTCTTATTTCAAATTGCGGGCATCTTGGGGAAAAGTCGGCAACGACGGCATCATTTCCTCTCCTCGATTTGTGTATATGCCGGAAATCGGTCCTGCCGACAACCTGTATTTTAGTTATACCAGCTTGATACCGGGAAATGACAACACTTTCAGCCGCTATCAGATCCAAAACTATGGAGACCCGGATGTGCAATGGGAAATCTCTGAACAGGTCAATTTGGGAGTGGAGACCCGCTTTTTCAAAGACATATTGGAAATAAACGCCGATTTTTATCAAGAAGTGCGCCATCACATTATAGACAATCGTCAAGTGATCCCTGCCAACATGGGCGTGGAGTTTTATCCACTGGACAATATCGGCAAAGTGCGTTCCCGGGGTGTGGATTTGGCTGCCAAAGTGCAACATGCCTTTAGCCCGGATTTCTGGGTAATTTTGAACGGAACGTTTACTTATAACAAGGCTGTGTACAAGGAATTGGAAGAGGCAACGGATCGTCCTGAATGGCAACAACGAGTGGGGCATGAGATCTCCCAGCAAATTGGCTATGTCGCAGAAGGTTTGTTCTACGACCAGGCAGAAATCGACAATGCGCCCAGCCAGCCGACCGCCATGCCGGGTGACATCCGCTATCGGGATATCAATAGCGATGGAGTGATTGATGTGGAGGATGCCGTGCATATCGGCTTCCCGGAAACGCCGCGTATTATTTATGGCTTTAGCGGTTTCCTTAATTACAAGAATTGGGAGTTTAGTTTCTCGTTCCAAGGTTCCGGTCAACGGGGGTTCTTCATTAATCCGGTGGCTATTTCACCCTTTGTGAACGACCATGCCATGTTGAGGGAAATTGCCGATAGCCATTGGACTGAAGACAATATGGCCAACAAACCTTTCTGGCCGCGGCTTTCTACGCAAAGCATAGAAGTGTATAACCCTCAGGAAGATTGGAATGCTTCCGCTGATGAACGTAAGTCCACTTATTTCATGCGGGAGTGCCGTTTCCTGCGTTGCACGGCGTTGGAGTTGGCTTATAGCTTGCCTAACAGAGTGACAGACAAGATTCGAATGCAGAACATCAAGTTCTTCGCTCGGGCAAATAATCCGTTCCTCATTTCGAATTTCAAATTGTGGGACGTAGAATTAGGTGAAAATGGATTCAATTATCCGATACAAAAAACGTTCGCCATCGGATTGAACTTTAGTTTTTAACTTGACAAATGATAGATATGAAACGATTGATTTGTATTTTGACAATTCCTTTGCTCCTCCTTTTTTGGCAGTGCAATAGTTTTCTGGATGTGGTGCCGGAGGAAGATATGACAACTTTGAACTCAATTTTTGAGACAAGGGAAAATGCAGACTCATGGCTGATGTCTTGTTATGCTTTTTTGCAGAAGACGCTTCCTGATGTTGCTGCCAACGAGGCGTTTATGGGGGCTGATGAATTGGTGGCTGGTGATTATTTGCGCAACAGCACGCTTGAATGGACCGGGCTGAGAATTGCTTCCGGCTTGCAGAACTCTTTGGATCCATACGGCAATCTTTGGGTCAATGAGGTTCTTATGCAACAAAATAATGGAAGCATGACGCTGGAAGGAAGGGAGGATTATTACTCTGCGATAAATTTGTGCAATATTTTTATCGAAAAAATCGACCAAGTGTACAATATGGAACACAGCGAGAAGCGGGAATGGAAAGCGGAAGTGAAAGCGGTGAAGGCATACTATTATTTTGAATTGGTGCGTCACTATGGTCCGATTATTTTGATGCCTAAGAGTGTCGATCCGAATATCAGTGTGGAAGCCATGAAAATGCCGCGCAGCCATGTGGATTCTTGTTTTGCTGCCATTGTGCGCCTGTGCGACGAGGCGGCTGACAGCCTGCGCACTTCGAGCCAGCAAGAGAGTTCCCGCCGGGCATATTTTTGCAAGGAAGCGGCATTGGCATTAAAAGCCCGTGCGTTGCTTTACCAGGCATCCGATCTGTTCAACGGAAATCCCGATTATGCTGATTTTGTAAATAAAAACGGCGAGCATCTGTTCAGCACGGTGAAAGACAAGGAAAAATGGAGGCTTGCGGCCGAGGCGGCTGAAGAAGCCATTCGGGTGGCTACGGAGAGCGGGAAACGCTTGATTGATGACCAGGTAGGCGCAACAGATTTGCAGACGGTGATGCTCAATATTGAAAATTCCATTTTGACGTATGGCTTCTCAAATGACGAGGTGTTGTGGATGATTAAAAGATTTGACAATGGAAGAAACGGAGATAGTTTTTATACTTACACCGTGCCCCGCCTTAGCGATGACGCTTATGGATATAACCGGGGAACATGTATTAGCCCGAGTTTGAAAATGGTGGAGATGTTCTATACGGCAAACGGCCTGCCTATCGACCAGGATCCGACTTATGGGGGTGGAAATATCTATGGCATGACACGGGAAATTGATCCTTATTATACCGATGTGGTGGCAATAGACGAAGATATCCCTGTCCTTCACACCAAACGGGAACCGCGGTTTTATGCTGACATTGCTGCCGACCGCTGCTATTGGCGGCAAGGCTCTACGCAAGAAGAACTTTATAAAGTGGAGGCGTATCAAGGCGAACGCTTCGGAATGCAGGAAACAAGAATTAACGCCACGGTGCCTCAGAACTTGAGCGGCTATTGGTTGAAAAAGTGGCTTTGCTCTACAGTGTCCATGGAACTTTATTCTGGAAGTGTGAACTCATTGGGCGACAGTCCTTACCCTGTGTTCCGTTTGGCGGAATTGTACTTGATTGCCGCCGAGGCTTGGAACGAGTATCTGGATGCGCCGGATGACCGGGTGTATGACAACATCGACGTGGTGCGCGAACGTGCCGGAATTCCCGATGTGCGAACCTCATGGGCGATGGCCCGTGATAAAAACCGGGTTAATACACAAAACGGCATGCGCGAAATCATCCGCCAAGAATGGAATATAGAGTTTGCTTTCGAAGGAATGCGCTATTGGAATCTGCGCCGCTGGAAGACCGCTCATGTTGAATTGAACGAGAGTATGTATGGTTGGAATGTGGTGGGCAGTACGGCAAACTCTTTCTATCGGAACGGTCGCCCTGTGGTGGTTTATTCCGGCAACACGTTTGTCGCCCCGCGTGATTATCTCTATCCCATTTCAAGTGAGGAAATCATGAAATCCGGATGTGTGCAGAATCCGGGATGGTAAGTATGAAAGGTTGAATTTAAAATTAGAATGTAAATTATGATACGAAAATTGTTATTTATAGCATTGGTCGGAATCGGATTTTTCGCTTGTCAAGACGATGATAGTTTGGGTTTTGACGTGCCGGTGGAATTCGAGCGGGAACTTTCTTTCGAGCCGATACCCGGGGGAGCCGTGATGCACTACTATTTGCCGCAAGGCACGACCAACGTCTTTGGCATTCAGGCGCGATATACCGATGCGCAGGGAATTGAGGTAAAAAAGTCAGCCACTTATCTCAACGATTCCATTCAACTCTTGGGCTTTAATGAGGCGCGGACGAATGTGCCTGTATGGATTAGTTTTATTAGTGACAACATGGAACTGTCCGAGGAAAAGGAATATGCTTTCGACACGGAGGATTCCGCCCCGATAGCCTTTTTTGACAGTCTGCAAATTCGTCCCTTCTGGGGTGGTTTTTCCGTGGCATATACCGCTCCTGAAACGGTGAACGGCATGGTGCACGTGTTCTATCTGGGTACCAATCCCATGACCCAGCAACCGGATTCCATACTTATATCCAGCCAGTCCATCATGTCTGGAGGCGATACGTTGAATTTTGTGCTTCAACAGTCCCAAAGTGAAAACACGACAGTCATTGTCCGCACCGAGGATTATCGGGGTTATCGCGTAGGGCAAGCCATGCAGGACATCCCGGTGCTTTTCATGGATACCTTGCAAGCTTCTGACTTTGAATTCCGTTTCATGGGAGAGGAACCCAATGAAGAATATCAAGAAAAATACGCTTTTGGGCGACAATATCTGTTCGACGGAGATAAAAAAGGCACCACATGGCTTGCCAACAACGCAAATTCGCAACGCTACAAATATGCCACTTATGTGGCGGGGCCGACAGCTTTTGGCGAGCGGTTCATCATCGATTTGAAGGAACAACGGGTGCCTGCGACAGTGCGGCTGTATGCGTATATCAATTTTGACATTCCATTCCCGGCTCCCAGCTACCCCTCCATGATAAGTCCAGAACCCTTTTTGACAGACGTGTTTAGCCACCGTTATTTTTCCGTTCTTCCTGCCAAAGTGAAACTTTATGGCACCAATGAAAACCCGGAAACGGTGGATTTGAGCTCTTGTACTCTTTTGTTCGAACTGGACGATGATGTCTCCTACGACGATGGATTCCGGAAGTCTTGGGCTGCGGAAACCACTGGCGAGAATGAATATGGAGAATCGCTAACTTCCCCCACGCAGGAAGACATCGATAATACCGACCCGGTCTATCTGGATATGCTGTGTAACTACAATGTGGATGCTGCCGGGAATCCGCTGGAATTTCAGTATCTGATATTTGTAGTTGAGGACACCTATAATGTCCGAGAAGGTAGCAAACCCACCTGGGAAGCCTCGATAGACTTGAACAACGGAGAATACGTCTCGTTCCACGAACTGGAAGTTTGTGTGAGAGCGGAAGATTGAAAATGACAATAAAAACAATTATTCATTATGAACAGAAAAATTCATTATATCGTTTGGCTGTTCGCCGCGTTTCTTGCGGTGGGCTGTGAGGATTTGGCTGATACATACGATGAGTACACCGGTGACGGGAAAATTCACTATGTGGGCAAGTGTTCGGATTTGGAGGTGGAGACCGGATGGTATCGCCTGATTGCGAAATGGAAAGGCAGTTTGGATGCCGGTATTGATAGTGTGAAAGTGACTTGGCGTTCGGAAGTGGACTCTGTGGCCAAGGTGCGCTACCTTGCTCCTCCAGACGTGAACACCAATCCCGAATTGTTAGATTCGACCATTTTAGACGGTTTAGGGAATTATGTCTATACGATAACCGTGAGCGGCGTGACCGCCGATGGGCAGGAATCCCTTGTGGAGACCCAATATGCCCGTCCCTACACGGAGGAGCATGAGGATTTGAACACCTTTACCCGAGGCATTGTAAATTTTTATCGCTTAGGCAACAAATTAGCCCTTTTCCTCGACGAGGACAATGAAAACATTATTTCCGCCAATCTGGTATTTTACAACACGGATGGCGAACGTTGCGTGTGGGATTTCAAGCAATGGATGTGGAATATCTTGATTGATTGGAATACTGGCAATGAAATCTATGTCAATGCCAAATTGCTGCCCGATGATTTTGCCATGGATCGGAATCCGGAATGGGCGGACGATGAAATTGATTTTGACCGTCCCATTACTATCGAGCGCACCGGATTGCTTTCTGGTTGCATTGACACGATTACGTTTAATCCTGTGGAATTGGATGCCACTGAAATAGTATGGTCGGCGGGTATTTCCCAATTAATGGAAAAGAGGTATGGTTCCGATTGGCAAAGCAAAGTGGACGACGTGGAGGAGATTGAGTTGGATTATTCCATGTCTACTATCCAAGATCTGATGTATTTCCCGAAACTGAAAGAAGTAATCATTGGCAAGAATCGGTACATGGTGGACGGGCAAAACGAAAGCAACCTCAGCACCACG
Organism: uncultured Odoribacter sp.; assembly: GCA_944321145.1. Taxonomy (GTDB): domain Bacteria; phylum Bacteroidota; class Bacteroidia; order Bacteroidales; family Marinifilaceae; genus Odoribacter. The sequence goes on from CALUKF010000045.1 coordinate 21,391, forward strand.
AACGCTTATGCGGGACTGATGACCTTGAAATTTTTGAAAGACACACGGGATGTGAAAGTTACAAGATACAACAAACATTACTTTTCGGACAATGATATCCAATTCTTGATAGACAATGGAATCATTATGGATGCGAGTGAGTTGATTGATGATCGAGGCAATACGAACCGTCCGGAGGCTATTGTGCCCTTGGATACGACGGGTTGGGAAGTGACTTGTTCTGATTCTTTGGCTAATGGTTATGAACCCAATGGGGCAGCTTACTTATTGACAGACGACAATTCGCTGCTTACACAATGTTTTGAGCCGCCTTTGAAATTGCAGCCCACCGTGTTTGAAGTGGAGTTTGACATGCAGACTCCCCGTACGCTGCATGGTTTCAAAGTGATGCAGCCTGGCGTGGAGACTCAAACGCCCAACGAATATTTGGTTTCCTCTGTGAAGGTGGAGGTGTCGGATGATGGTTATGAGTGGGAACTTGCCACTTATGAGGACGGCACAAACATTGGCAATTCGCTCGGCGAGACGACGATGATTCGCATACCGGAAGAATTGCAGGATCGGCAGATACGTTATATTCGCCTTACGATAGCGAACAAGGCGGTTGGCACCCTGGATGGGCGGACGACTTACAGCCTGCGCCTCGGCAGCTTTATTCCTTACTAAAATTAAGTTGGGACGGGAGATTTTTCCGTCCTGTTTTCCCTTTTGTATATAGAAATTGTATAATGAAAAATGATGAAATATATTATATTGTTTTTATTAGCAATAGCTTCTGATTTGGTCTGCCAAGCACAAGGCAAATATCAGCTTAGTGGAAAAATCAGCGGCATAGCCGACGGCTCGATGCTCCTGCTTGTGAGGAACGATGGGGAGACTTCGGATACGCTGGCGACGGCAATATTGAAAAACGGCACTTTTGTGCTTATGGGAGAACTGGAAGCGCCTGCTGCGGGGGGCTACCTCGCTTCGGCTGACGGCACCTTCCGGTTGTCTTTGATTGTGGAGCCGGGCAACTTGATGCTTAACGTTTCGGAACGGGGAGCCTTGATACAAGGCGGCGAGCAGCAGAAGCTCTTTGCCCGCTACAACCAAATCGGGCAAGCCTTTGCCGCCGCGCAGTCGCAGTTGCAGGCGCAAGCCCAACAGCCCGGTGCGGACATCGATGCCTTGCAGGCTCAAATCGACCAGGCTTATCAACAATCTTTAGCGCAGACGGAGGAACTGATGAAAGCCAACGTCGACGCTTACGCCACGGCATACGTGATTGCCCAAAGCGCGCGCAATGAGACGGAAGAAAGCCTGCGGGCAAAATACGGCCTGTTGGGCGAGGCGGCGAAAGCCAGCGTGCCCGGCAAGCAAATTGCCTCCTATTTGGGGCGTTTTGCAAAGTTGGCAGTGGGGCAGCCGGCACCGGACTTCACAGTGACGCGCCCGAATGGCGACGGCCTGACGCTCTACGGCGTACCGGCGAAGTACAAACTGGTTGTCTTTTGGGCGTCGTGGGACAATGCCAGCCGCCAGGTGAACCCGCAACTGATTCAGCTCTACCTGCAATTCCGCCCGCGGAGCTTTGAAATCGTGAGCGTCTCTCTCGACGACAACCGCTTCGCCTGGGATCGCGCCATCGAGCAGGACGGCATCTCCATCTGGAGCAACGGCAGCGACCTTCTCGGCATGGATTCTCCCGTCGCCAAAGCCTACATGGTGGGCAGCACCCTGCCTTACACCGTGCTGATTGACGGCGAGAACAAAATCGTCGCGAAAGGCCTCCTCGGCGATGACCTTCGCAAAGCCGTTTCCGACCTGACCAAGAAGAAACGTAAGTGAGAAGTGTAAAAAAATTGAGGCTGCTAATTTTGCAAACATGTTTGCAAAATCTTTTATCCCTGTGGATGGTAATATGCCGGAACGGGGAAGGCATTGTTTAAACGGAAAAGAATAAGTAAACCATTAAAATAGATAGATTATGAAACACACATTGAAAGGTTGGTTGGTGGACAATGCAGTCACCATCGACGACAAGGAAGACAAGATTTTGATGCTGGAATCCGCAGGCAGCTTGACCATGGCGGACATCATCGAAGAGATGAAGAAGGAGGACACGGGGCTTCGCACGGAGACCTTGGAGCATGCGTTGAAGCTGTTCAACCGCGTGACCAC
>CALUKF010000046.1 GCA_944321145.1 uncultured Odoribacter sp.
TATGATAAACAGATGATTGCTTGTGGAAACGCTGAGGCCGACAGTATGTTGGTGCGCATCTCGGAAATAGAGATTTATCCCGAATACTTGGATGAATACCTGTCGTTCGCCTTGAATGTAGGAGCTGCTTCTGTCCGCAATGAACCGGGAGTGATAGCCATCTATCCGATGGTACAGCAACAGGATTCCTGCCAAGTGCGTATATTGGAAATATATGCCAGTCAAGAAGCCTACAAGCATCATCTCACGACCGAGCATTTCCAAACCTACAAACAAGGTACACTACACATGGTGAAGTCGCTTGATTTGGTGGACATGAAGTCCATGAATCCTACCGCTATGCCTGAAATCTTCCTCAAGATGAAGCGTGAATAAGAAACTATTTGATTACTTTTGCAAATATGAACGGACAGATAGAAAACTTAGTCAATTATGGCGACATCCTGCTGAGTTGCTGCATACCCCACGACATGCATTGGGAACACCGGATGCCTGCCCATTCCATTATATTCGTGCGCTCGGGGAAATTGGTCATCGAAGGCAAGGATAGAACGGACGAGATTACGGCGGGCAATTACGTATTTGTGCGCCGCGACTGCTCGGTAAACGTAACAAAAGTACCCCTTGAAGGTGAACCTTACCGGGGTATCAACTTTTCGCTTCCGCGCCACGAGCTGAAAGAATACTACAACCGCATAGCCGCTACGTGCAAGAAACTGCATCACATAAGCCCGATAGCGCAGACGGTGAACATACTGCCACAGGTGACGGCATTGAAAAGCCTGTTCGATTCGTTCCTGCCCTATACGGACAGCACGGAAACGCCCTCGGACGAATGGCTGCGTCTGAAAGTGCAGGAAGCCGTCATGTCCCTGCTTGCCATAGATATCCGGTTCTATCCGACACTGTTCGACTTTAGCGAAGCGTGGAAGATAGACCTGATGGACTTCATGGAACAGAACTATACGGAAGACTTGACGCTGGAAGAATTTGCCTCCTATACGGGAAGAAGCCTTGCCACCTTCAAGCGCGACTTTGCCAAAGTCAGCCCATTGTCTCCACAGCGGTGGATTATGGAGCATCGGTTGGAAAAAGCCAAGACCCTGTTGCTTGAAAATACCGCGACGGCACAGGATGTCGGTTATCTGGTAGGTTTCAAGAACAGGTCGCATTTCTCGCAGGCTTTCAAGAAAAGGTTCGGATATGCGCCAAGCAGTTATATCAAATTATCCATGGGTTGTTAATTTGCACCCCGGCTTGAACGAAACCTGCCCCAAAGCTAAACATGCCTACCCCTCTCCCACACCTGTTGCGGTGCTGCCGGGCAGCTGTTCCGCTTGAAGAGCCAACAGCAGCCCAACATGTGCCCGACACCTTCGGAACAGCAACGAAACAGGTAAGGAGGGGATATAGGGAAAGTATTGACTGGAAGCACGACTGCACCGGCATGCAGAGAGGAGCGGCTCACACACCATGAGCCGCTCCTCTCCTACCCTTCGAGCAACGTTGCTCATGGTGCGTGAGACGGGCGACTCACGCATCGTGAGCAAGAACAAACTTCCGGAACCGCTCCAAGCCTTCCAGCATCCTTGCGCGGGGGCAAGCGAGATTCCAACGCATAAAGCCTTCGCCGGCATCGCCGTACATTGTGCCGGCATTCAGCCAGAGTTTGGCTTCCTGCAAGAGGCGTTCCTCCAATTCCTTCGAAGAAAGGCGGAGCTTCCGGCAATCCATCCATGCCAGATACGTCCCTTCCAGTTCGGCTATGGGGAAGTCCGGCAAATGTTTCGCGCAATAGTCCCGCATGCATTCGTAATTGCCCCGCAGGTAATCCAGCAACTGAAGCAACCAGCTTTCCCCCTCGTTGTAAGCCGCTATCGTGGCAATGACACCGAAAGGATTGACGTTGTTAATTTCATGGAGGTTTATCACCTCGTTTATCCGCTGCCGCACAGCTTCATTCGCACAGACAATGTTGGCAATCTGCAAACCCGCAATATTAAATGCTTTGCTCGGCGAAACGCAAGTGACGGAACGGTGCAAAAAATCATCGGAAATGGAAGCAAACGGCGTATAGGTATGCCCCGGATAGGCAAATTCGCAATGAATCTCGTCCGACACGACCGTCACCCCATGCCGCAGGCAAATCTCGCCGATGCGGGTCAGCTCCTCCCGCGTCCACACCCTCCCGGCAGGATTGTGGGGATTGCAAAGGAGCATGAGTTTCACTTTATCGTCTGACGCCTTGCGCTCCAAATCTTCAAAATCAATCCGGTAAGTGTTGTTTTCATAAATCAAACGGTTGTCGGCAATCTCGCAACCATTGTTGCGGATGGCAGAGAAAAAGCAATTGTACACCGGCGTTTGCATCAACACCTTGTCGCCCGGTTCCGTAAGTGCCTTGATAGTAGCGGAAAGGGCAGGCACCACGCTTATGGTATACAGAATCCATTCCTGCTGCATTTGCCAACCATGGCGGCGGGCAAACCAATTCACCACCGCCTCGTAGTAAGCATCCGGCACCCGGGTATAGCCGAATATCCCGTGTTCCACCCTCTGCCGCAACGCCTCGGTAATGGCAGGAGCCGTGCGGAAATCCATGTCTGCCACCCACATGGGCAATACTTCTGCATCCGCCGCGCTGTCCCATTTGACAGAGTTCGTATCCCGGCGGGGAATCATTTCATCAAAATTAATCTGCTGTTCCATATAATTCTATTTTATGCAAAAGTACATTATTTCCCGCACACTTCCACCTATACGCTTCCAGAATGCGCACGCCTACTTTTCTATCCAGGCGCGAATCGTGCGTTCATCTGCACGGTTCAATAACTTACCGTCCTGCCAATTCAAATCGGGATATGCCTTCCGCAAAGCTGCTACCGCCTGGCTAATGCCGCTCCCGCCCGAAGTGGCAAAGGGTATCAAGGTTTTCCCCTTCAAATCGTGGCTCTCAATAAACGTATTGACAATGTGCGGAGCCACGCCCCACCAGATGGGGAAACCGATGTAAACTACATCGTAATCCGCCATGTTTGCCTTCTTCTCCTTCAAGGCGGGGCGCGACTTCGGGTCGTTCATCTCCACCGAACTGCGCGACTGCCTGTTGTTCCAATCCAAATCGGCATCCGTATAAGCCTGTTCCGGGGCAATCTCGTGAAGTTCCCCGCCTGTGACAGCGGCAATCTTTTCCGCCACATCCTCCGTCGTTCCCGTCGCCGAGAAATAAGCGACCAACACTTTGCCTTCGCCCTTTTGGGCATAAACCGTCGTACACATGGCAACTATTGCCATCAGTGATACTAATTTCTTGTTTGTTTGCATATTCGTTTAAAATTTTAATACCGATACAAAAATACAGCCTCCCCTCCCGTCATTTACTAACCAAATCACGGACAATTGTACCCTAATTACAGATTCCGTCCCAAGCCGGTTGGCGCATACCCCGAAAATCACTACATTTGCTTCAAACTAAATTTCCAATGCCATGAAAGAAGAATTTATCCAAATGGACAACGTCAGCCAATACAACGAGCTTTTCGGTTTGGAAACCCTCCACCCGCTCGTCAATGTCATCGACCTTGCAAAAGCCACCCGATTCCCCTCACACTTCACCATCAATTATGGCATCTATACCCTCTTTCTCAAAGACATCAAATGCGGCGACATCCGCTACGGCAGAGAAAGCTATGACTACCAGGAGGGCACCATCGTCAGCTTCGCCCCCGGGCAAGTGGCAGAAATCAAAACCGCTGAAGGCGTCCAGCCCTTGGCAAAAGGCATTATCTTCCATCCCGACCTCATCAAAGGCACCGCACTCGGACAAGAAATCAAGTCGTACTCTTTCTTCTCTTACTCTTCCCGCGAGGCACTTCACCTTTCCGATGAAGAGAAAGGAATCATCCTCGACTGCCTCGGCAAAATCAAATTGGAACTCACCCACCCCATCGACAAGCTCAGCAAGCGTCTCATCGCACGCAACATCCAGCTGCTTCTGGACTACTGCATGCGCTTCTACGAACGCCAATTCACCACCCGCAAGGCTACCAATAAGGATGTGCTGGCAAAATTTGAGCACTTCCTCGACAATTATTTCCAAAACAACCAACCCCAAAGAGAAGGGCTTCCGACCGTCAAATACTTTGCCGACCAAGTTTTCCTCTCGCCCAACTACTTCGGCGACCTTATCAAGAAAGAGACCGGCAAAACCGCCCAAGAGTACATCCAAAACAAAATCATCGACCTCGCCAAAGAAATGCTCCTCGGCACAGCGAAAACCGTCAGCCAAATTGCCTATGACCTCGGTTTCCAGTATTCCCAGCATTTCAACCGCATCTTCAAGAAAAACGTCGGCTACACCCCCAACGAGTACCGCCGCCTACAGGCATAAGTCCGGCGGGCGGGTCAAAAGTCAGACTCGCCCTCTTTTTATTCGTACTCCTGATGGAGTCCGGTTCCAAATATTTAATTCTCAGAAAGGAAAAATTCCTTTTGGGTCACCCTCTTACTTTTTCCCCACGCAGTCCTGCTATTAAAATCTCCCCCCTTCTCCCACAAACTCAAAAACCTCAAGAACACACCTCCAATACGGCGTAAAGTGGTGTATCCCTTAACGGCAGCGTATTTAGCATTCATGGCGTATTGCTACAACGACAGATTAAACTCACCAATGCCATTTTTTATCGCAAAGACACACTTTTTTCTCAAAATCTTGCATCCTAAAGCGCTTCCAGCAGTTCCTCATCGGTGAGCGGGATGGCAGAAGAGACGGTCACCACGGAGTCGGCAAGGTGCTGTTTGCGGCGCTGGATGGCAAGGATTTTCTCCTCCAGCGTGCCGGCGGTGATGAAGCGGTAGACAAAGACTGCGTGCTTCTGCCCCATGCGGTGCGCACGGCTCACCGCCTGGTTTTCGGCGGCGAGATTCCACCACGGGTCGAGGATAAACACATAGTCAGCTTCCGTCAGGTTCAACCCGACACCGCCCGCTTTCAGGGAGATAAAGAAAAGACGGCATTCCGGGTCGGTGGAGAAACGGGCGATTTCCCCGGCACGGTCGACAGTAGCGCCGGTCAGCATGGCATAGGTCCACTCCCGGCGGTCGGCTTCCTCGCGCACCAGGTTGAGATGCTTGACAAAGGAAGAGAACAGCAACACCTTATGCCCCGCTGCCAGCACACCCTCCAACATGCGGAAAACTTCGCGGAACTTGCCGGCACTGCCCGTATAGCCCTCGTCTACAAGGCGGGGATGGTTGGCAATCTGCCGCAAGCGAATCAAGGCTTTCAGCACCATAAAATTGTTTCGCAAAGACAAGCCTTTCCCCCGGCGGTCTAAAATGTAATTCCGCACACGGGACTGTTCCTCCTCGTAAATGCGGTGCTGCTCTTCCTCCGGCTCGCAGACCACCAATTCCGACATCAGGTCAGGCAATTCGGCAAGCACCTCCTCTTTCGTACGCCGCAAGAGATAGGGCGAAATCAATTTTTTCAGAATGGCGCTCTTCCGTCCGGCGATATCCAACAAGATGGGTTTGACGAAATAACGCTGGAAAAAAGCGTGTGTCCCCAGCACCCCACGGTTCACAAAGTTCATCACTGACCACAAATCCGAGAGCGAATTTTCGACCGGCGTACCCGACAAGGCATAAAACCACTCTCCCCGAAGCCGCATCATCGCCTGGTGGAGTTGCGAAGACGGGTTTTTCATCATCTGCGCCTCATCGGCAACAACCATCCCGAAAGCCAGGCGTTCAAAATAATCAATGTCGTTGCGCAAGGTGTGGTAAGTCACCAACACCACATCCGACTGTTGCAAATAAGCCCGCAACTCCGCACGGTGCCCGCCGGCATAGACGGTCACGGTCAACTGCGGGGCAAACTTCCGCAACTCATTGCGCCAGTTGTGCACCAACGAGGCAGGCACGACAATCAGGCAAGTGCGAAATCGCAAGGCTGTGCCGGCATCCGGACTATCGCCAACCTCCTGCGGAGCATCGAAAAGCGATAACTGCTCTCCCGCTTGCGCCTGCCGCCATTCTGGTGCGCGCTTCACGGCTTCCTGGCGGAATTTCAACACAAGGGCAATCATCTGCAAGGTCTTGCCCAACCCCATGTCGTCCGCCAGGCAACCGCCCAAACCTGCCCGATAAAGCCCATAAAGCCAACGAAAACCCGCCTGCTGGTAGGGACGTAACTCTGCCCGTAGCCCTTCCGGCAATGCCGCTTCGGCTGCACCTGCCGGGACGGGAGTCTTGTAGAAATTCTCACAGTCAAGCAGCGGATACTGGCTGCGCGACAAACGGAAAGAATCCCCCTTCTGCCCGTCGGCAAAGAACATCAATCCGGCATAAGTCGAGAACCATTCTTCCGGAATTAAAAATACAATGCCGTCATCCAACACATATTCCCGTATGCCTGCCAAGATATGGTTGCGCAACGCCATGAGCGGAATCCGCCGCCCGTCTGCCAAATGCACCTCTGCCCGCAGTTGAAACCAGTCTGTCTCGGTGAGGGCGGACATTTCCACGTTCCAATCACCTAAATAATATGGAGTCTGCATATTGCGCTGCGAGAGCGTAACTCCTTCCGCCACCAAAGTTTCAGCATGTGTCCTCAGCCAATCCACCGTCGCCCGCCATGCCTCGCGGATTTCCGCTTCCTGCGGGACACCGTTTGCCGGCTCCGTTGCCGGAGCAACCCGAAACGTGCCCGTCCGGCATTCCTCCAAACCAAGCGCCGCCAATACAGCCAGGCGTCCTTGCTCCCAAGCCGTATCCCGGTTCACTTTGTAAAAAGCATATCCCTCTCCCTGCGTCCGCAACTCCACGAGGGATTTCATTGCCGACCATGCGGGCAGCCGCCGCTTGCCGTAAAGGAAAAGCGCTGCCAATACCGGCATCCCCAACACGTCGCGTTCCAAGGAAAGTTCCAAAGCCTTTTTCACCTCCAGGAGCACTACGTCGAACCCCTGCACCTCAATTTCCTCGTGGCGCACAGTTTTCAGGATGAACTTCTGGAAATAGAGTTGCTCATTGGCTTTCGGTATCATCACCTCGCGTTTTTGCAAGAAAGGCTGCAACCGCCTGCCGTCGAAATCGTCCGGGAAACGGAATAACTGCTGCCCTGCCAACGCTCGGCACGGACGCCGCGACAGCAATTTCAAAGCATAATCCGTCGGATAGAACGACCGTTCCCCTGCCTGTAATTTCAGCACATAACGGGTATATTCCCCCGTCCGCTCGAAACAGAGCACCGGACGCACCTCCACCGGGCGGAGTGCCAAGCGATCTTCCGCATAGAAATTGTCCCAACGGCTATCCTGCATATACAACGGACAGCCGAAATCGACCAAAGTATCCAGGATTCGCGCAACCAATTTCTCAATGTGCGGACGGATATACAGCCGGATGTCGTTCAACTCCACCCGTTGCAGGAAATCGCGCTCATCGCGGAACGCCTTGCGCCCGAACAGGCGGAATAACTCTGAATTTGCATACTTCCCCTCCAACGCCACCGCCTGGCGCATCGCCTCAGGCAACTCCTCCCCGCTGCCGAGGTAACGCCCCGTCGCCTGAAAGAAATTCCCTTTGTCCTCTGCCCGCCGGGCATGTACCATCCAGCACCCCCAACGCTTCTCAAATGCCAATATAAATATTACGCGCTCCATATTCGTATTTTTGTAAAGGGACAAAGATACAAAAGAAATCGGATTGCCCTCCCCCAATACGGAAGAAGATTTGCGTCAACACCTGACGCAACGCTGCGTCGATAGTCAACGAGGGGAAGCGTCGACATCCGACGGCGGGAAGCGTCGATACCTGACGACGGGAAGCGTTGGATGCCTATTCACCGCCCCGCCATGCGGCGCAGATAGTCTTCCGTAAAAATATGCCTACCCCAGAGGGTCATCATTGCGCCGCGCAGGAAAAGGTAAACCAGGAAGGCACACCACAACACATGGTTATTGGTCGCGCCGGAAAAGGCATAATAGACGACAAAGAAGGCAGCGGCAGCAACGGCAATCGCCCACAACATCCGGCGGGTGGCTGTCGCTCCAATCAGAATCCCGTCCCACAGGAAAGCGGCAAAGCCTGCCAAGGGGATTGCCAGCACCCAATAGAAATAGTCGGCAGATGCCGCAATCACAGACGCATCGTCTGTCAGCAGACCAAGGAAACCCTCCCCCCCGACGGCATACAAGGCGGTAAACGCCACCGCCATGCCGGTTCCCCAGCCGAACAGGCAACGCACTGCCCGGCGAAGCTGTTGCAAGTCGCAAGCCCCCACGTAGCGCCCCGCCAAAGCCTCCGCCGCGTAGGCAAAACCATCCATGATATACGAGAAGAGGGTGAACAGTTGCATCAGCAGGGTATTCACGGCAAGGATGATATCGCCCTGGCGCGCCCCCGTCGAAGTGAAGAAAGTCGTCACCGCAATCAGGCACAGCGTGCGCAGGAAAATGTCGCGATTGACAGCAAAGAAACGCCGCATCGCCTGCCATTGCAGGCTGCCACGCCAAGCCGCCAGCCGCCGCAAATGCCCATAACGCCGCAACCAAATCCCCACCGCCAATGCCAACCCCGACCACGACGCCACCATCGTGCCCGCAGCCACGCCTGCCACCCCCATGCCGAAGGCAAAAACAAACACCAGGCTGCACACGATATTGACCGCCGTAACGGCTATCGACACATACATCGGGTAGCGCGAATTTTGCATTCCGACAAACCACCCCTGAAAACAATACATGGACAAAACCGCCGGCGCACCCCAAATGCAAATGCGGAAATAGGTCACGGCATGGCGTTCCACCTCGCCGCTCGTGCCAATCAGCCAAAATGCCAGGCGTTCCACCGGATACTGCAACAAGAGGATTCCACAGGCTGAAATCAACGCCACCCCCAACGCCTGCACCAGCACCCGCACCTGCGCCGTCTCGTCACCCCGTCCGTATGCCTGCGAAGTCAGCCCGCTCGTTCCCATCCGGAGAAAGCCGAAATTCCAATACAGGATATTAAACAGCAACCCTCCCACGGCAATCGCCCCAATATAGGCAGGCGCCCCCAAATGCCCGACAATCGTCACGTCCACCAGCCCCAACAAGGGAACGGTGATGTTCGAGACAATCGAAGGAATAGCCAAATGCAATATTCTGCGGTTCATCGCGTCAATAACCGTAAACAGTCTGCGCCCAATCCAGCGTGCTGTAATAATTGTTCATCGTCTGCCAACGGGACTGGGGAATGTAGCAGGACAAGCCGCTGTAGCGGTCGGTGGGGATTTCTACGCTGTTGAAAGTGGGGGTAGCCACTTTGTAAATGACCGTCCGGGCTAATTGGCTACGGAAAGCCGCCTTGTCCTCCTCCGTACCCATGACGTTGATATAATCCCCCAAGTCGTAAAAGACATTCGGCATGGTAGCAATCAGCGGGTAACGCCACACGTCCCCTACCCCCGTTTCGCCCGCCGAACCGACTGCCTTACGGGCTGCCTGTGCCAAAGCGCCCAATTCCGACGCCTTCACCAAAGAAAGCGTGCCGGAGCGCCAATTGCCACCTTTCGGATGGTTGGCATAATAATCATAATAAGCCCTGCACACCTGCTTCAAATCCTCCTCGCCTCCCCAGAAATAGCGAGCAGCTGTTTGGTAAGGGAAGCCGTCGGTAATAATCTCCGCCGGGGAAGCCACAAAGTAATCCGCTTTGTCCCGCAGGGCATAAAGCACTTCCACCGAACCCATAAAACAAGCATCGAACATGATAAAGTCCCAATGCCCCGTGATGCCTTCCACCAAATCCTCAACCTCCATATAAGTAGCGCTCTCGCCTTCCGGAAGCGTATCGTCCTGCCCGAACCATTTGGTCGGAATGTAAGGCGCATCTGCCCGCCTGGAATACATGGCACCGGGAAAACTGTAATGCTCCGGAAACCAGCCTGTGCCGTGCGACCACAATATCAACCCGTAAGACTCCGACGGAAAAAGTCTTTTAGTATCCACAATCACCCGCCTCAACGTCTCCGGCGAAGCCGAATCCTCCTCCTCATAAAACTCCAGTGTGTCAATCGTAGGATTGCTCCCCCCTTGCACCACCATTAAGCAGGGCACACTTCCTTTCGGATCGAAGTAAACGACCACCCGTCCAGCAACGCCTTTCATGCCTTCTCTCAAAGATTTAATATTCGTATAGCCGTAGCTACTCAAATTATTATCGCCTGCCAGATAAAGCAACACCGTCCTATCTCCCTCTGGATAAACCTCTTCGCCTTCATCGCATGCTCCTACGGACAATGCCGTCACCAGCACGGCAGCCCATTTTACCATAAACCTTACCATTTTTTCCATCAAATCTTTTCTTTCGTTTAAGGGCATAAAGATAAAGAAAAGTCTTTACAAATTTGCATCCCATTGCACGACTTTAACAAGAATAATGTATATTTGTCGGTCGGGAACGGTGAACAATTCCGCCCCCTATATCAGTTACAAACCAAAACTATTGCTATGCAACCCGTCATCTATCCAGTTGAGAAAGAAAAACTTATTGCCGAACTGACGGAAGAACGCTTTGTACGCACGACCAACAAAGCGGGAAACGAAATCTATATTTTCGATGCCCACTCGGCACCCAACCTGATGCGGGAAGTGGGACGCATCCGTGAACTCACCTTCCGAAGCGCAGGCGGCGGCACAGGCAAGGAAATCGACATCGACGAATTCGACATCGCCCCCGATACCCCCTACCAGCAACTGATTGTCTGGGATCCCGAAGAGCAAATGATTCTCGGAGGCTATCGCTTTATCCTCTGCGACCGCTTGGAAAAGAATGCCGAGGGGGAACCCAACCTTGCCACCACCGAACTTTTCCGCTTCTCGCCGCAATTCAAGCAGGACTACCTGCCAAAGATGATTGAATTGGGACGCTCGTTTGTCTACCCGTTGTACCAGTCTACCCGCTTAGAACGCAAATCGGTCTTTGTCCTCGACAACCTCTGGGACGGGCTGGGTGCCCTGACCGTCGACCATCCGGAAATCGAATACTTTTTCGGGAAAGTGACTATGTACACGAGTTTCAACATCCAGGCACGCAACCTGATACTCTATTTCATGCGGAAATACTTTAACGACCCGGAGCGTCTCGTGGAACCCATCAAACCGCTGGACATACACATCGACGAACAGCAAATGCAAGAGATTTTTACAGGCGGAAGCTACGATGCCGACTACCGCATCCTCTCGCGCCTCGTGCGGGAATTGGGAGAAAACATCCCGCCGTTGGTCAATGCTTACATGAGCCTCTCCCCCTCCATGAAAATGTTCGGCACTGCCATCAATCCCGGTTTCGGAGGCGTGGAAGAAACCGCTATCCTCATCAAGATTGCCGACGTCTACGAAGCCAAAAAGAAGCGGCACGTCGCCACCTACATTCCCCGGCTGTTCAAACGCCGCAGGAACTAAAAGTTGAAGGTGTGTCAAAATGCTAGCATTCTGACACACCCCAAATACTATAGATTCACTTTTTCCGAATCACTCCCGCATAAATCCCTACTCTTCTTTCTCCTTTTCCACGCCGGCAATCTGCTCAACGTTCAAATCGCCCTCATTGCCGTTGGAAGCTATGCTATAATGCTTCAATGGATTCTTCTTCAAATTGGCATTCATTTTCCGGTTGCGGTACACGTCCATGCCCAGATACAATGCCTTGCGCATGCCCGTATCATCAGCCACGCCCTTGCCCACAATATCGTAAGCCATGCCGTGGATTGTCGTGGTGTAAACTACGGGCAATCCTGCAAAGTACACAGCCCCGCCGTTCCGTTCGATGAGCCGGAAAGGCAAAACCCCTTGGTCGTGGTACATGGCAAGGATGGCATCAAAACCCTCGTAAGCCCTCGTGGAGAACAATGCTTCCACAGAATAAGGTCCCAACGCCATAATGCCTGCATCGCGCGCCTTTGTAATAGCAGGAACAAGGGCGTTTTTCTCCTCCTCACCGCAAATCCCGCCTTCGCCGGCATGCGGGTTCAAGCCCAGGACGGCAATTCGCGGCTTGCGTATCGTGAAATCCATCTTCAGGCAATCGTTCAACAGCACGAGCTTGTTGTACACACGTTCGGCAGTGACCGCCCCTGCCGCTTCACGGAAAGGCACATGGAGCGTGACAAACCCTATCCGCAAATGCTCACCCACAAACAACGGCATCATCTGCTGCACCCGGTAACGCTCGGCAAAATATGCCAAATAGCCCTTGGGAAACGAAGCAAAACCCTGCGGCGCAGCCGCCAAAGCACAGATTTGCCCGGCGTCCAAGCTATCCAACGCCATCCGCAAGGCAAGCATTGCCGACTCGTCCGACTCGCGCGTCTCCCGCCCCAAATCAACCTTCACGGCATCGTCCGTCACGTTAATCACGTTGCAACGCTTGGCATTCGCCTCCTCCGGCTTCTGGATGCTGTTCAACGCAAAGCCCTCGATGTTCAACGCCTTGCGGTGATAAGCGGCAGCCTTGGAGGAACCGAACAATATCGGCGTACACAAGTCGCAAATCTTGTTCTCCGTCATCATTTTGATGATCAGCTCATAGCCGATGCCATTGACATCGCCATGAGCCAATCCGACAGTTAATCTATTCTCCATAATCCAGTCTATTTTCCACGAAAACCGTCTTATCTGCGCCGTCCGCCACGGTCATTCCGGTCGCCGCGGCCTTCGGGTTTCGGCATCAAAGCCTTGTGTGAAAGGCGCAACTTGCCGGTCTTCGGGTCAATTTCCAACAGCTTCACCTGGATGTGGTCGCCCTCTTTCAGGACGTCCTCCACATGCTCGATGCGGCGATGGTCTAATTCAGACACATGCAGCAATCCGTCCTTGCCCGGCAGGATTTCCACAAATGCGCCAAAAGGCATGATAGACTTCACAACCCCGTCGTACACCTCGCCCACTTCCGGCTTGGCAACAATGGCACGGATGCGCTGCAATGCAATGTCGATGGATTGCTTGTTGCTGGCAGCCACGTCCACAATCCCCTTGCCATCCACTTCTTCGATGTTGATGACCGTACCGGATTTCTCCTGAATGTCCTGGATAATCTTTCCGCCGGGACCAATCAATGCCCCAATCTGGTCTTTGTCGATGGTCAGGGAAACAATACGCGGTGCGTGCGGCTTCAAGTCCGGACGCGGAGCCGGCATAGTCTCCGTAATGATATCCATGATGTGCATGCGTCCACGGCGAGCCTGCTCCAACGCTTGCTCCATGATATCGTAGGACAAGCCGTCCACCTTGATATCCATCTGCGTGGCAGTAATACCGTCGCGTGTGCCTGTCACCTTGAAGTCCATGTCGCCCAAGTGGTCTTCGTCGCCCAATATATCAGAAAGGATGGCATACTTCTCGCATCCCTTGTCGGTAATCAATCCCATTGCAATGCCGGTCACCGGCTTTTTCATCGGCACGCCGGCATCCATCAGCGCAAGCGTCCCTGCGCACACCGTTGCCATCGAAGAAGAACCGTTGGACTCCAAAATGTCCGATACGACACGCACCGTATAAGGGAAATCCTCCGGAATCATGCGCTTCAATGCCCGCAAAGCCAAGTTGCCGTGCCCGATTTCGCGGCGTCCTACGCCACGCGAAGCCTTTGCCTCGCCCGTTGAGAACGGCGGGAAGTTATAGTGAAGGAGGAAACGGTCTTTGCCTTGGATGGTTGCCTCGTCGATGATTTTCTCATCCAACTTGGTTCCCAGCGTCACCGTTGAAAGGGACTGCGTTTCGCCGCGAGTGAAGATAGACGAACCATGAGGTCCGGGCAGATAACCCACCTCACACCAAATCGGGCGAATCTGTTCCGTCGTGCGCCCGTCCAAACGTACTCCCTCGTCCAAAATCATCCGGCGCATCGCCTCCTTCTCCACGTCGTGGTAATAACGGGCAACCATCATTTTCTTTTCCTCCTGCTCTTCCTCCGGAATAGTTGCCAAATACTCCTCCATCACGCCGCTGAGCAACTCAGCGCGCAGATGTTTGTCGGCATTGCATTGGCGGGCAACGTCGTACACCTTCTGGTAACACTTGTCCCAAATGTCCTTGCGCAATTCCTCGTCGTTCACTTCGTGGCAATACACCCGCTTCTCTTTGCCCACAGCGGCAGCCAACTCCTTCTGCACCAGACACTGGTCTTTGATGGCAGCGTGCGCAAACTTAATGGCGTCCAGCATCTCCTTCTCTGTCACCTCGTTCATCTCGCCTTCCACCATCATGATATTCTCGTAGGTCGCGCCCACCATGATGTCCAAATCAGCCCTTTTCAAGGCAGAAGCCGTGGGGTTAATCACAAATTCCCCGTCTATGCGTGCCACTCGCACCTCGGAAATCGGTCCGTGGAAAGGCACGTCGCTCACGGCAATCGCAGCCGACGCAGCCAACCCTGCCAGGCAATCGGGCACCGACTCCTCGTCGGCTGAATAAAGCGTCACCTGCACGAAAGTCTCCGCATGGTAATCATCCGGAAACAGGGGACGCAAAGCGCGGTCAACCAACCGCGATACCAATATCTCGTAATCCGAGGACTTCCCTTCCCGCCGTGTAAACCCGCCGGGGAACCGCCCTACAGAAGCAAATTTCTCCTTATAATCCACCGAAAGCGGCATGAAATCCACATCCGGTCCTGCCTCTTGTGCAGAAACTACCGTTGCCAGCAACATCGTGTTGCCCATTTTCACCATTACAGCACCGTCGGCCTGCTTTGCCAACTTGCCGGTCTCTAACGTAATTACCCTGCCGTCTGCAAGCGTAATCGTCTTTTCAATCACATTCATCATCAATAAACAGTTAAAATCTAAATTTTAACGGAATTCTTTTTAAGGAGGGAGGAGGGAGGATAGAAACAAGCCCGGAAAAACAACCGGGCTTGTGGAAAACGAATTTTATTTACGCAAATTCAATGCTTTCACGATAGCACGATATCTTTCAATGTCGCGGCGTTTCAGATAATCAAGCAATGCACGGCGTTTTCCGACTAATTTAATCAATGCTCTTTGAGTACCGAAATCCTTGTGATTCTTCTTCAAGTGCTCCGTCAAATGTGCAATACGGTAGGAAAACAAAGCTATCTGAGATTCCGCAGAACCCGTATCTTTATTAGACTTCCCGTACTGAGAAAAAAGCTCTTCTTTCTTTTCTGCTGTCAAATACATGGTTTTTAATTCTTTAAATAAACAATATCGTTAAAACGCCGCAAAGATAACACTTTCCCCCGAAACCTGCAACAGTTTCCCGCAAAGAATACACCGCGCAGATTAAACTCATCCATACTTTTCAGCTGTCATCAGATTCTTTCAAAGAAATCTTCATAATCACCATCGATTATTTTCCACGTTCCATTTTTACGACCACCTTCTCTGACAATAAACTTCATATCTGCCATTCTCTTAAGGTACTTACGCACCTGTCGGTCGGAGACACCTATGTTTGCAGCCATTTCGGCGATTGTAGTTCCCGGATTTGAGGAAATCATTTTGTAAATCATCCGTTGCGCTTTCAGGAACTCTTTCCGGAACTTATTATCCTCTTTTAGGAACTCTTTCTCAGTTCCTTTATCAGCTTTTAGGAACTCTTTTCCCTCCATTACACCGTCACTTCCATAATTCAAATTCCATAATGTCACATGAAACTCCGATGCATTTGACTGGAATTCAGGAACATGATAATTAGTCAATTTATCAAACCTCTTATAGGAATCGATTATCTTTTTCATTCCGCTGCCTCTCCGTTCCATAAGCCCCAATCGGCTGAAGAAATCAGCCAATAACGGATTCCGTCTTTTGGATGGCACCGTAAGAGGATTCAACTGCTGAATAAGCCTGCCGTCCATCATGCCTCCGGGAGAATATATCTCCACCCTGTCATCATACATGTCAATATGTATCTCGCTCCCCAGCTGCATATAGTCACGATGGATGATTGCATTGGCTATCGCTTCCGTTACGGCACGTTCGGGATAGTCCGGCAGTTCTTCACGATAGTCGTCCTCTTTCCACCATTTCTTATGGGAATTGTTTCTCACAAAAGACACGGCATCCTGCAACTGTCCGATTACGCAACCCTCCAGTTCAACATCATCTATCGCTTCGCCCAAGCCGCTGGTCATATCCAGCCCGTTCCATCGGGTACAGAATATACGGGATTGTCTTATCGGGGATTCATCAGCCAACAATGCGCCGGCATTTGTCAGATTGCCGTTCTCATCAACGATACCCCATGATACAAACTCGCTGTCTTCAAACGAGCGTTGCAGCCTTTTGTAATGGACAGACCTGAGTTTGGTAAAAGCCATATCTTCGAATCTGTAATTTGAAGGCAGGCTGTCGTATGTTCTGCCGGCACCTTTCAGAACGAGACTTTTCAATTGAATGCGATCCGCAACAACAGACTCGTTCCCGACACGGACGAAAGCAAGACGCTGTTTGTCCCCGATATAATAATATGGAGTTTCCTGTCCCGGATATACATGCAACAGCACTAGTTTCTTCCCGTTCGCTTCCTTTAGTTCAAGCCTAACTGCCGGGACAGGGTCAAGTTTACTCTTTATCTCCTCACTGATTTTCTCGGCGTCACCTTCCGCATCGGCAAGCCCCAACACATGGTTGTCATCACTGATACCGAATATCAGTATACCACCTTCGCCATTGGCAAAGGCAGAGACACTCTTGAGCCAACTTTTGGGTCGTCTGACCTCAAGCATCTGCTTCTTATCGTAAGCTGTTGCTTCGCCGATTAGTGATTTAATATCCAATTCCATAACAAATCTATCCCTCAACTAAAATTTACCCAACAGATATAGTCTTGGTCTTCCCATACGCTTTCTTCTCCCATTTTAATATTCGTGGGGAGAAGCAAAGGTAATGTATTTTAGACAAACAAATGCCTATTTTGAAAAGAAAAACGGCAAAAACACCCCATTTTTCCTTGGAAAAACGGCAAAAATCCGCCTAAAAACCCTTGGAAAAGCGGCAAAAATACCCTATATTTGCCTTGGAAAAATGGAAACAACATGCTGAAACGAAAGATTAACAAATACATACAGGACTTTTACAACAACTCCCGCAACGCCCTCCTCATCACAGGGGCGCGCCAGACCGGAAAAACCTACTCCATCCGGCAATTCGGGAAGTCCTTCAAGAGCTTCATCGAAATCAACTTCATCGAACAACCGGAAGCGGCAGACTTGTTCCGGGACGCCCGAAGCCACGCAGACATCCTGCTCCGCCTCTCTGCCCTGACCTCCGTGCCGCTCATCAAAAACGACACGCTCATATTTTTTGATGAAGTACAACGCTGCCCGGACATCGTCACCGCCATCAAATTCCTTGTCGACGAAGGCTCCTACCGCTACATCCTGAGCGGCTCGCTGCTGGGCGTAGAACTGAAAGACCTGCGTTCAGAACCCGTCGGCTACATGGGCATCAAAGAAATGTACCCGCTCGACTTCGAAGAATTCATCTCCTGCCTCGGCGTGAACGAACAAGTCATCACCTCCTTGCGCAAAGCCTGGACAAACCGCACCCCCGTCGACCCGTTCGTCCACAACAAGCTCATGGAACTTTTCCGCCTCTACCTGATTACCGGAGGCATGCCGGCAGCCGTAAGCAAATACATCGAAAGCAACAACCTGCAGGAAGTCATGCGGGTACAGCAGGACATCATCCGCCTCTACAAACGCGACATCGCCCAATACGACCCGGACAACAAACTTTACATCGAAGAAATCTTCAACCTCATCCCTCCGGAACTCAATGCCAAAAACAAACGCTTCATCCTGAAACGCCTGAACGAAAACGCCAAGTTCGAACGCTACCAAAACAGCTTCCTCTGGCTGAAACATGCAGGCGTCGCCCTGCCCGTCTACAACGTGGAAGAACCCTGCATGCCCCTCCTGCTTGCCCGTTCACGCAACCTCTTCAAACTCTACCAAAACGACATCGGGCTGCTTGCCGCCCAATACGCCGAAGGCATCCAGCTGCGCATCATCCAAGGCGACAAGGACATCAACTTCGGGGCTATCTACGAAAACGCCGTCGCCCAAGAACTCACAGCGCACGGCTTGGAACCCTACTACTACAACAACAAAAAGCGTGGCGAACTGGACTTCGTCATCGAATGGAAAGGCGGTGTCCTGCCCATTGAGGTGAAATCCGGCAAAGACTACGAAACCCACCGCGCCCTGGCAAACATCATGGGCTGCAAGGAATACGGCTTGCGCGAAGCCGTCGTCTTCACCAACGACAACCTGCACGCCGCAGGCGCCGTCACCTACGCCCCCGTCTACATGGCGATGTTCCTCGAAAAAAGCCACGACGCCCCCGCCTGCTACCGCATTGACCTCTCCGGGCTGAAATGACTGGCAAAAAAATAGCCGCATTCGGCGCCACGGGGCAACCGGAATGCGGCTGACAAAATCAACTTACGCGAGGGTCACATGCCGGGAATCCGAAGCCTTGCGCCCATCCTCAGAAAGGAAAAACACATACACCTCCAGGTTCTCCATGTCCCACTTCTCGGGAATCTCCACCGACACCGGCTCCGACTCGCTGCGGGTGTTCAGCGTGAACATCCGGCTGCGCATCAGCCCCTTCTCCAGCACCACCGCGTGCAGCACGTCCGTCGGCTCGCTGCCGTAGCCGTAATCCTCTGCCGCGTGGGAGAAAAGCAGCGAATGCATTTCCGCGTCCGCCGTCACCGTGATGTCCTCCAGCATTTCCAGGCTGCCTTCGGCGACAAGCAGGTTCTCATAATCCACCGTCGCCTCCAAATCCTCTGTCACGCTGACGTGCCCCACGTTCAGGCTGACAAAAGCGTTCCACGCCGAAAAATCCGTCGACCTTTCGGGAAAACCCGCATGGATCGGCGTGTTCAACGCTTTGCAAAGCGGAATCAGCGTCCGCATCTTCGCCCGCTGTTGCTGCTGCTTCAGCGTCCGCGAATTGTTCGTGTCGATTTTCACTTTCACAATATTCTTGCCGCGAGAGCGGTAATACGTATTCTCAGCCATCGACTGAGTCAAACGATGCATAAACGGCATCTTGAAAATGGCAAAGCAATAACTTTGCTCCTCAATTTTACATTTTTCTTTCATAAACATTAAATTTTAAATTTATAATATATATATAAAGCAAGGCATCCCGTGCTGCCCCGCAAAATATCCCTCAGAAAGAGGCAGCCCCGTCCAGCCGCCCCAGGTAACGGCTCGCCGAAGCACGCTCCCCGTCCTCCGACTTCATGAAACAATACAAATGCCTGTAATCCTCCCATCCCTCCGGCAGGCGGAACTCCGCCCTCCCCTCGCCCCGCGCGGCAATCCCGTCCGGAGCCAACAGCCTCACGTCGAAATGCTTCCCGCCCTGCATAAGGGCTGCCACCAGCCTGTCCGTGTCCGACTGCCCGGGATACCCCGTCGCATTCTCCCACTCCAACACCCAGCCTCCGCCACCGTCCCCGCGCAGCCTCAGGTTGTCCGGCAATTGCAGCCCCGCCTCCGGCGCCAACACCGCTTTGTCCACCCCCTCCAAATACCCCTGCCCACTGAAAGCCGGCAAATTCGCCGCGACAAAAGCATTGAACCCCGACCACCCCGGCGGCTTCCTCCCCCGCTTCCAATGCTCCGCCAAGCCTGCCGCCCGGACAGCCTTGTAAAAAATATTCACCGAACGCATGCGTTCCCGCTGCTCCGCCTGCCCCTTGCCCATCGGCACAAAATCCTCCGGGCGCCTCCTCATGCACAGCCTCCCCAGGCGTTCATAAAGCACATAATTCCCCATCTTGCCCCGAAGCCTTCCGCCCAGGGCATCTCCTTTTACATACCCCATAAATAAACAGTTTTAATATTGACAAAAAACGCCTGCACAAGCAGGGAAAAGCCTTCCCCTTGCGCAAACCAATCCTAAAAATCCATTGAAAAAACGGGAGAAAAAGCATACTTCTCCCTTGCCTCCTCCCCCTCTCTTATCCCGCCACAAAGGCAAATCTTAAGCGTGTCATCGGCTCATCACCATCAACAACGATGCAAACATAACAAATATTTTTGTAATTACCAAATTTTTATAGTTAAAAATTACTAATTTCAATGCATTCAAGCCATTTTTCACCCCACAATCCAAGCACCAACTTCATGCGAAAGCCGTACCATTCCCCTAGCATCCGCATCTTTCGCCCGCATCAAGCCCGGGTTTTCTCTACATTTTCTCTACTCCCGGGTAGAGAAAAACTAGAGAAAACCCCCAAGAGATGCCCGTTTGGGGTGCAGATGCCATGAAGATGTCGTGGCTTTTCCATGCAGACGTACTCTCCGGGAATGCTCAGCTCATGGTTATTGCGGCTGGTTATCAATACGGGCGGCACGGATGCGGAGAGCAGTCTTGCGATTGGCACGCCCGCTCGTACAAACCATTAATAAATAGAGGGCGTGCCCGTCGGCACGCCCTCCCGCTTACACTCAATTTATGTATCTACAAATCAGAATGCAAATGCGAACCTCATATTACGACTATTATTTGCTTGATAAGCCTCTGTCGTACCAGCCTCCATAGAGATTTGATATTGTACATCATTATACATATACGGATTCCCCATATAATCAGTCATATATTCTGCAAGACTACTTGTCCAGAAAACTGGTAACCAAAACTCTTCAAAAGAATCACCTGCCACCGTCGGAATCTGATACTCATCACCAATAGCAGCCAAACTTTCATTGATGATTGCAAGATTCTCATAAACCAAATTCAATTCTGCAACCGAAGGAACATACCAATCACTCGTATTGCCACCATCAGGAAGTCCAACCTCTTCTTGGAAAGAAAGTAATGTATTAATACCATCGATATCAACTTCATAAACCACTGGAGTCAATACTTTATCAACCCATTCCTCAAACTGAACCTGATATTCCTGCTCATTCCAATCTTTATAAATTTGGGTATTATTATAACCTATCATCTTCTCTGTATTGATTATATCAGAATCAATATCAGTCAATGACAATGTTCCTTCCCCTATCGTTTCGCCTTGAGCATAAAGTAATACAAGATTATCCATTCCACGATTCAATGCAGAAGCCAAGTTTCCAACTTGGGTTGACCACGCTGAGTTAGGACGTTCTTGAACTGAAATAACTAAGCCATGTGTTGCATTGGGAAAATCAGCAGCTAATTTTACATCATTCTGTGTATTGTCACCAACATAGAATACAATACCAACCGGGGTTTTGCTTTCATCAAAAGTAGAGGAAACCGTACCATCACTGTAATAATAATCCCCAACGTTCACATCACCAACCACGACACCACCGCCGCCATTAGCTGTCACGGTAACGGCACATTCGTCAGTAAATTCACCGTCCACCGTCGTTACAGTAATGGTTGCAGTACCCTCAGCAATACCCCTTACCACACCATTGGCATCCACTGTGGCAACGGTCTCGTCATCTGAAGCCCAAGTAACAGATTTGTTTGTTGCATCCTCAGGAGCGATGGTAGCCACCAACGTGAAAGTGGAATCCACTCCCAAAGGTAATGTTTCCTGAATGGTCACGCCGGTCACAGCCACCGTGCCCCCATTGTTTTCGTCATCATCAGAACATGATGCGAACATTGCTACTGAAAAAACCACTGCCATCATGGCAATCATTCTTTTCATAAACATCATTCTTTTCATAACTACATAAATTTAAATGAATAAAAATTGATTGATTGATTAATATAAAGCCATTAACTGACTAATCTCCATATTCCGTACCGGGGACATGCAGAGGCTCTTCCCTGCCTCCCAGGTAAATGCACCCTTCGTCATCGCTCCAATAGGTGCGGTTGCCTTCGGGCACAATAAAGTGTTCCACATTCCTGGCAAACGTCCCCAGGCTCGGGCTGCCGTTGTCCAGGTTGGTCTCCTCTTCACCGATGAAGGAAATATTCACGCCCAACCGGATGGTGGTCACATTGCCCGGCACCTCCTCCATCAAATTAAAGGAAGTCACGTCCAGACCGCCCAACACGTCGCAAACGTCCGGCAAGGTCACCTCGTTGCCTACCCCCTCCTTAATGCCATAGATATTCACTCCGCGGTCGAAATTATACCTGAAATTCCCGTCCTCTGCCATGGGCACATTCACATATTGGGGCTGGTAAGATGCCCCAAAAGTAGATTCCTCCCAATCCGTTCCCCACGTATCCACGTCGGAACATAGCAGAAGTTTATTCCACATCGCATCGAACAGATACCATTCCCCGTCCAGGAAAGCAAAGGTCCACGCATGGGCAGCACCGTATGGATAATCATCAGAATATACATACCCGTTTGCCCCAAAACAAGGAATACCCTGCGTATGCAAAAGCACCTTCAGCAAATCTGCCCAGCCTTGGCAGATGCCTCCCTGATCCGCCCAAACCGCTTCCGGAGACTGGTCTCCACCACCAGATTGTTTGAAATTACGACGATACAAGGTATCGCGAATAGCTTCCGCCTTGGCGTAGTCCGTCGTCAATCCGGCACACCACTCGTCCGCCAGCTCCTGGAACATCGCCCTGCCTTCCTCGGACAGGACCGTCGTCCCGATATTCAAGCCATACTTCTTAGCGTCATCCGCATCCAAATATTGAATCATGTCCGCAAACCGGTGGGCGTAATTCTCGTCGTAGGTGACCCCCCACGCCAAGTCCGACGGCAAAAAGTTCTCCACACTCGTCAAATCGAACACATTCCCTGCCGTCACAGCCAAGGTTCCCACTTCGGAAGTATAGGGATTCCCCTCCTGATCATAAAAGGTGAAGGTCACCCCTTCGAGCGTTCCCGGCGCCACGACCAAATAGTAATCCACGCTCCGGTCAAACAC
>CALUKF010000047.1 GCA_944321145.1 uncultured Odoribacter sp.
GCAACGTGGTGCGGCGGTTGCGTCATGGAGATTCCTTACATGGAAAAGTTGCAGGAGCATTTTGCCAACGACAAGCGCATCAAGCTCATTAGCATTTCGTGGGACTACACGCAAAAAGTCTGGCTGGATTACTTGAAAAAACGTCCGGCAACCTGGGCGCAATACATCGTGGATGAAGAAAACATGGATGTGATGAAAAAGGAATACCGGATGACCGGCATCCCCCGCTTCCTGCTTTTAGATCCGGAAGGGCGCATCATTTCCATTGATTATGCCCGTCCTTCTGAACCGGAATGTGTAGAGATGCTTGAAAAAGCGATAAACCAATAAGATGTGGAATATGAGACATATCGTAATAATGGTGCTATGCTTGCTGTCAGCGGGAGTGTTGACGGCACAAGAAGTGAAACCTGCCCGCTTGCAGGGTAAGATTACAGATTTCAAAGGCGGGAATGTTATATTGTTCAATTATGAAACCTTGGAAAGGGATACGATTCCGGTGGATGATAACGATTCTTTTGATTATGCCATTTTTCAGGATAAATTAACGAGGACTGCTTTGTATTTTGATAAATATGGTTGTGCTGCAGACCTTTTTATCGAGAATGGCATGGAGGCAAATTTGGGCATTTCTTTCAGGCAAGAAGAGTTTCAAGGGATGCTGTTGGATGAAGTGGTATTGGACTATCAGGGGGACAATGCAGATTGCACGGAATTTTATAAAAACTGTGTCAAAATATGGATGCATTGGCCTTTCACCCGTATAGATACCCTTACGTTTGCTGAGTACCGGGAAGGTTATTTGGAGGACTTGGATACCCAGAAAGCCAAGTTGATGAAAGTGAAAAGCGCGGCTTTCCGGAAAATGATGTCGGAAGCCATGGACGCTGAGGTGCCAAATAATCTTTTCCGTTATGCATGGTCAAAGCCTAAGAAGGATGCAGACTTTGAGCGTTGGGTGGAATCTTTTGACCGGAACGATTTGGCAAATATGGAATTGTCAAGGAACTACATCCGTTATTATGGAATTTGTCATCCGAAAGCTGAAGATGAACCCTATGGTATTTATTATTTGAACAATTTGAAAAAGATATTCACCAATCAGGAAGTTATCAATGCTTTTGCGGACAGTTATATTGAAGAATACCTGAAAGGGGCACCGGAAGATATTGATGAGGTGTATGCACTTTACAAAACTATTTCCACCAATATGGAAGCCCGTGCTGCTGCGGAAGCCCTATATGCCCGTTACAGTGGTTTGCTTCCGGGAGATGAGGCATTGGATTTTGAGATGACGGATGAAAAAGGCAAGGTTGTCCGTCTTTCTGATTTGCGTGGCAAGGCAGTTTATATCGATGTATGGGCAACTTGGTGCGGACCTTGTTGTGCAGAGATTCCTCACATGGAGAAGCTGGCAGCGCATTATGCCAAAAACAAGAATATTGAGCTTATCAGCATCTCAATAGATAAGGACAAGGCAAAGTGGGAAAAGAAATTGGCAGAGGACAAGCCGAAGTGGAAACAGTATATTTGCTTGGACAATTATGATTCGCAATTGTGCAAAAACTACGATATCACAGGCATTCCCCGTTTCCTTTTTTTCGACAAGGACGGCAAGGTCATTTCCCTCAATGCCCCGCGTCCTTCCTCTGAAGATATTATCGAATACATCGACAAGCATTTAGCAGAATAATCTTTGGGGACATGGTTTTTGGAATCCGGTGTCTGCTTCCGGGCAGATGCCGGATTTTTATGTGTTTTTGCTTAATTGACAAATATTCTCTACTTTTGTGGAGTAGAACCAAAACTTATGCATTATGAAATACCCGATAGGCATCCAGAGTTTCGACCAAATTATCAATAACGGTTATGTTTATGTCGATAAGACAGAGTTGATTCATGGTCTTGTAACAGAGGGGAAAATCTATTTCTTAGGTCGTCCCCGTCGCTTCGGAAAGAGCCTGTTGGTCTCCACTTTAGAACATTATTTCCTGGGGCATAAGGAACTGTTCAAGGGTTTGAAAATCGACCGCTTGGAGCGGGAATGGCTGGAATATCCGGTGTTCCATATCGATTTTAACAGTACCAACTTTATGGATGGTGGCGCATTGGAGCGTAAGCTGGAAGGTTATGTGGCGACTTGGGAGGGGGAATACGGCAGTGCCCCGCAATGGACGGACTTGGGCGACCGCTTTGCCTATGTGCTGAAATGTGCCCATGAAAAGACGGGGCGTCGCTGCGTGGTGCTGATTGATGAATACGACAAGCCGATGCTGGACGTGTTGGACAGCGGACGCGAGACTACGGTGGACGGCAACCGGATACCGTTGGAAGAGCGGAACCGTGAAGTATTGAGGGCATTTTATTCCGTGTTTAAGGCAGCGGATGCCGACCTGCAATTCGTGTTGCTGACCGGCGTGACGAAGTTCTCGCAAATCACTGTTTTCAGCGGTTTTAACCAGCCGGAGGATATCAGCATGGCTCGGAAATACGACACGCTTTGTGGTATCACGCAGGAGGAGTTGGAGCATTACTTCGCTGAGCCGATTGCTGAACTGGCGGAAGCGTATCGTTGCAATGTGCCCGAAATGAAGCAATTGCTGAAGTCGCGCTATGACGGCTACCATTTCAGCACGCGGATGGTGGATGTTTATAACCCGTTCAGCATCCTGAATGTCTTTAAGTCAATGGAAATGAAGGACTATTGGTTTAAAAGTGGCACGCCGACTTATTTGGTGCGCTTGCTTGCCCGCACGCGGGAGAACTTGGATGAACTGACGGGACGTTATTACCGCGAAGAGATGTTCGTGGATTACAAAGCGACAGCGGAGATGCCTTTGCCGATGATTTACCAGAGCGGTTACCTGACCATCAAGGATTACAACATGCGGCGGAATACTTTCCTGTTGGATTTTCCGAATGATGAGGTAAAAGAAGGGTTCTTGACAGTCATTGCCTCCGATTACTTGAAACCCAAATCGGACATCAATAACAGCGTCATGGACATGACAGATGCTTTGGAAACGGGCGACTTGGAAACCTTCCGCAAGCTGCTTACCTCCTTCCTCGCCAGCATTCCTTACAGCATGCGTCGCAAGAACGACGAGGCAGAGCGTGAACGCTATTTCCAATACACCTTCTATCTCATCCTCCGCCTCATGAGCGTTTACACGGTGTACACCGAAAAGGAACAAAGTCAAGGACGGGTAGACTGCATCGTAGAAACCGATAAGTACGTCTATATCTTCGAATTCAAATTAGACGGCACGGCAGAATCCGCTCTCAAACAAATTGAAGAGAAAGGCTATGCCCGCCCTTACGGCGCAGACTCGCGCACTCTTTACCGCATCGGCGCCAACTTCTCCTCCGAGACCGGCACTATTGACGATTGGCAGGTCATTGGCTGATGCAACGCCGGGGATTCGCTTGCTTTGCTCCATACCACTCTCGTTTCCGACGCGCCTGAATGACGCTTGCAAGCGTTGACAGTATGCCTTTGGTGCGGGAATGGTACGTGGGTCATCGGGCGAAACCATAGTGATGTACCTGCTTTCTGCCTTATTTCCGTAGTTATTCCTTAAACATTATGCCCAGCTCAAGCAATAAGTTTGGTATAATCTTCTTACGCCTTCGCTGAGCAGTCGGTTGTGGGCAGTGGTGTAAGTAACCGGTAAGCCCTTTGTTGGACGAGAAGGTGAGGATATTTCCGGAAACAGAAGAACAATAGAATCATTGTTGAAAGGAAAAAATACGGAAAGTTTTTAGGGCTATAACCCTAAAAACTTCCGAAAATTATGCCGTATTTGTGTTGTATCCATAAAATCGATACTGTCAGGGCGCGATATAAAAACAGCAGCCCGCTCCGAGGAGCGGGCTGCCTTGTAAAATA
This sequence comes from uncultured Odoribacter sp., assembly GCA_944321145.1. Classification (GTDB taxonomy): domain Bacteria; phylum Bacteroidota; class Bacteroidia; order Bacteroidales; family Marinifilaceae; genus Odoribacter. Next base: position 3,890 of record CALUKF010000047.1, read on the forward strand.
AGTGATAATTGTTATTTCGTTTCGATTTCAATCATCGGGGCGTCGGCTGCTACGCTGGAGCCTTCTTTGACGAGGAGGCGTTTCACGGTGCCGGCGTAGTCGGTGGCGATGCTGTTTTCCATCTTCATGGCTTCGAGGATGACTACGGTCTGTCCTTTCGTTACCACGTCGCCCGGTTTCACCATGAACCGCAGAATGCTGCCCGGCATCGGGGCTTTCACCGTCTTGCCGGTAATCGGTGCTGCGGCTTCCTCCTGTGCAGCGGCTTGGGTGTTGGCTTTTACTTCGTCCTTGTGCTGGGCTTGGTAAGCCTCTACTTTCAGCTTGGTCAGGAAGTTCTTGGCTACCTGCGGGAAGAGTTCGAGCAAGAGCTCTTCTTTCTCGTTGGCTGCCAGCTTCACGCCGCCTGCTTCCGGCAGTTCGGGGTTGGGCTGCATTTTGTATTTGCTGGTGTCATACGGCGTCTCTTCGCGTGTGCCGGCGATTTTCAAGCGGAATTCCGGGTCTACGGGCACCGGTGTCTTGCCATATTCGCCTTTCACGAGGGCAACGAATTGGTTGGATACGTTGCTGTACATCGGTTTGCCGGCTTTGATGTCCATTGCGCAGTTTACAGCCTGTGCGCCCACAATCTGGCTGGTCGGCGTTACCAACGGCGGGAGTCCTGCTGCCAGACGTACGGTCGGAATCAATTCCATTGCCTTCTCCAGGATGTCCATGGAGTTCAATTGCTTCAGCTGGGCAACCATGTTGCTGTACATACCGCCCGGTACTTCTGCTTTCTTCACCAATTCGTTCGGTTTCGGGAAGTTGAAGTAAGCTTCGATGGCGTGGCAAGCCTTCAGCAATGCTTCCTCGTCGTTGGCTTTGGCAGCGGCGATGGCGTTGTCGAATTCTTTGTCCACTTCTGCTGGCAGGGTGTCGGTCAGCGGGTTGAACGGCTTCGGGAATTGCTTCGTGGCATCGTAAGCCTCCAACTCTTTGCGGATGTTGTAAAGCTCTTGGTTGATTTTTGCCACAGCTTCCATGTTTACATCCAACTCTACGCCCAACTTCTTGCAGAATACATAAATCAATTCGATGGCAGGAGCACCCGTGCCGCCTGCGAAGTTCCAGATGTTGGTGTCCACGATGTCCACGCCTTTGATAATCGCCATCAGCACGGCGCCCAAGCCGTAACCCGGCGTACAGTGTGTATGGAAATCAATGGGTACGGAGAGGTTTTGCTTGAACAGCGGGATAAGTTCCGCAATCCGGGAAGGCGGTACCAAACCGCTCATGTCCTTGATGGTAATCATGTCGGCACCCAGGGCTGCCATTTGTTTTGCCTTGTCGATGAAATAAGCGTTGGTAAACACCGGAGCGGGGTTCTTTTTGCCTTTCAATTTGTCGAAGAAGCTGAGCTTCGGGTATTTGGGGTCGATGGTGTAGCATACGGCGCAATCGGCAATCCCGCCATATTTCTTCACGTACTTGATGGTGGATTTCACGTTGTCCACGTCGTTCAGCGCGTCGAAAATACGCATGATGCCCAAGCCCGATGCAATGGAGTTGCGGCAGAAGCCTTCGATGATTTCATCCGTATAGGGCGCATAGCCGAACAGGTTCCGGCCTCTTGAAAGCGCTGTCAGTTTGGACACGTCGCCCACTGCGATTTTGATTTTTTCCAATCTGTCCCACGGGTTTTCGTTCAGGTAGCGCATCACGGAATCGGGCACGGCACCACCCCAAACTTCCATTGCATAGAAGTTTGCGTCTTTATAAAAGGGTAATACTCTGTCGATTTGCTTTTGAGTCATACGGGTGGCAAAAGAGGACTGCTGCCCGTCTCTCAAGGTTAAGTCTCTGATTAATAGTTTCTGTGCCATAATTAGAATGTTTGTAATTGATTTGATACCCACAAACGTATTAAATAAAAACGACAACTGCTAATAAATCGGGGATAAATTGCAGAAAAAAATCATTATTTATTTGTTAAAACCGTTTTTGGCTTTCAATCTATAACTCCGGCTGATGAATTTTGCCCGATTGTTTTAATCCTACCGTATGTTTTCGTAAGTTTGCAGTGCCGAATCGTCAAGGCGTGCGGGGAACGGATGCAGGGCGGGGAATGCCTGCGGGGAGGCGTTGTTTTAACCCCTTTGACTGATTGAATATGGAAAAAATTGCTGTATTTCCGGGGTCATTTGACCCTTTTACCGTGGGACACGAGGAGATTGTCCGCCGGGGCTTGCGATTGTTTGACCGCATCATTATTGCCGTCGGCGTCAATCCCGTAAAGCGGGAATTCCTGACGACCGAACATCGCATCCAATTGATACGAAAGGCTTTCGAGGATACCGACCGCGTGGAGGTTGCGCCTTATTCCGGGCTGACGGTGGATTTCTGCCGCAAGGTGCATTCGCACATCCTTATCCGGGGCTTGCGCACGGCGGCGGATTTTGAATACGAACGCTCGGTGGGGCAGGCAAACCGCGCCATGGACAATGAGATTGAAACTGCCTTCATCCTCACCTCGACGGTGAACACTTTTGTGAGTTCAACCATCGTCCGCAACATTTACATGAACGGCGGCGACGTGACCAAATTCCTGCCCGAACGCCTGACGACAGCCGACCTCCAGCGTTGCGAGGAGATTCAGAGAAGGGGGGTGAGGGAATGAAAAATCGCGGATGGAAGATTGGCGGCGGCATCGTTGTCCTGCTTGTCGTGGTTTATTTCTGCCTGCCGGTGTATATGCAGGAGGCATTGGTGCATTGGTTCCCGGATATTTCGGACACTTATATTTTCCCTTACGAACGGGTTGCAGCGGCAGATTCCTGTTGGGAGTTTCCTGTGGCGGCAGATTACAATACCTACGAATTGACGGATGAAGAGAACGACTTCATGGAGCAATACGGCACGGTTTCCTACCTTGTTGTCCGCAACGACAGCATCCTCTATGAAGAATACCGCGACGGCTGGACGCCGGAGACGCTTGCCAACATATTTTCTGCCACGAAGAGCATCGTCGGGTTGCTTGTCGGTATTGCTTGGGACGAGGGGTATATCAAGAGCCTTGACGACCCCATTGGCGATTACCTGCCCGAATACCGGGAGGGCGAGAAAGGGAAGGTGACTGTCCGCAACCTCCTTACCATGAGTTCCGGCTTGAATTGGGACGAATCCTATTCTTCCCTGATGTCCAAGACGACGGAGGCTTATTATGGAGACGACATTCGCAGCCTGGTGATGCACCTGGAGGCGGTGGAGGCTCCCGGCGTGCGCTATTCCTATAAGAGCGGCGACACCCAATTGCTTTCCTTTGTGGTGGAAGCCGCCTTGCAGAAAGCCGGCAATCCCATGACCATCAGCAAGTATGCAGAAGAAAAACTCTGGAAGCCCCTCCAAATCTGCCACGATGCCCTTTGGAATTTAGACCGCGAGGGCGGAGACGAGAAATCTTATTGCTGTTTCAACACCACGGCTCGCGACCTTGCCCATGTGGCGCGCCTCCTTTTGCGCCACGGCGATTGGAACGGGCATCAGGTGATTTCCCGTGCTTATCTGGACGAGGCGACTTCTCCTGCCGCTTATTTGGAGAACGAGTTTGGTGACGGGGCGTTGGATTACTACGGTTTCCAAATCTGGGTGGTACACTACCGGGGCATGACCTTCCCGGCGTTCCGCGGTCTTGGCGGGCAATATGTATTCGCTATTCCCGACAAGAATGCCATTGTCGTCCGTCTTGGGCATGAGCGCAGCGATGTGTACGAACGGGCATTTACCATCGACATGTTCCCTTATTTAGACATTGCTTTGAAGATTTTGGGAGAGTGAGCGCATCCGTGCCTCCTCTCCCTTTCGGGTGATTTTCCCTATCGCTGTTTCGCTGCTGTTCCTATGTTGCTTGGAAGCTGTTTCGTCCGGCAAGCCAAGAGCGGCGCAATAGCAGCGCAACACCTGCCTTATAGGGGTAGGGAGGATTGGGGGCAACCTTAGGCTTTTCACCGGGTTATTCGGAATATACCGCTGGTGCGATGTCGCGCAGGTTGTAGCGCGATGCCATGGCTTCGGCGTAGGCGCCGCAGGAGCGGATAGCAATGAGGTCGCCGCGTTGGGTGCCGGGCAAGGTAACGTCCTTCGCAAAGCAGTCGGCAGACTCGCAGATGGGACCTACCACGTCGTACCGCTCTTCGGGGAGATGGGAGGTGAGGTTTTCAATCTTGTGGTATGCTTGGTAGAGGGCGGGGCGGAGCAGGTCGTTCATGCCGGCATCGAGGACGGCGAATTTCCGTTTTTTCCCTTCTTTAACGTAGAGGACGCGGGCAATCAGGCTGCCACAAGGGGCGATGACGGCACGTCCCAGTTCGAAATGCACTTGCTGGTGGGGTGTGGGATGATAGAAACGGGCGAAGGTGTCGAAATATTCCTTGAAAGGAGCGACGGGGTGTTCGTCCGGTTCGTGGTAGTCGATGCCAAGCCCGCCGCCGAAATTGATGTAGGGGAAAGCGATGCCGTGGTCTTTGATTTTATCGAGGATTTCAGTGGCACGGAGGCAGAGACCGCGGAAGACGGTCATGTCGATGATTTGGGAGCCGACATGGAAATGCAATCCAATCAGCTCGATGTGGGGCATGCGGAGGCATTCGGTGAGAACGTGTTCGAGGTCGTAGAGATAGATGCCGAACTTGTTTTCTTCGATGCCCGTGGTGATGTAGTGGTGGGTGTGGGCGTCCACGTTGGGGTTGATGCGGAGGGCGATGCGGGCTTTGGTGCCCATGCCGGCAGCGATTTCGTGGATGACGCGGATTTCGGGGAGCGACTCGCAGTTGAAACAGAAAATGCCGTGCCGGAGGGCGAGGGCGATTTCGGAGTCGGTCTTGCCTACGCCGGCATATACAATGTCGGAGGGGGCGAAACCGCATTCGAGGGCGCGGGTGATTTCGTTGCCGCTCACACAGTCGGCTCCCAGCCCGCGGTGGCTGATGTGGCGGAGGAGAACGGGGTTGGCGTTGGCTTTCACGGCGTAGTGGACGCGGTAGCCGTGGGGGAGGGCTGCCTGCTGGAGAGCGTCGAGGGTGAAGTCCAACAGGTTTGTGTCGTAATAATAATAAGGAGTCTGTGCTCCTGCGGGCAAGTTTTGGAGTGGCATATCGTTCAGTGTATTTTTAGGGTTGCAAATCTAACAGTTTCCGGCTGAGGTCGGTCATGGCTTTCTTTTTGTCGGCTTCCCGGACAAGGAGGGAGATGTTGTGCTCGCTGCCGCCGTAGGATATCATGCGTATGGGCACTTCGGCGAGGGCTTCGAGGATGAGGGCGCCAAGCCCTTCCTTGTTGGCAGAGAAGTCGCCGACGATGCAGACAATAGCCATGTCGCGGTCGATTTCCACGGTGCCGTATTTTTGGAGGTCGTGGAGGATGTTGTCGAGGTATTCGGTGCTGTCGATGGTGAGCGACACGGCGACTTCGGAAGTGGCAATCATGTCGATGGGGGTTTTCCAGGCTTCGAATACTTCGAACACTTTGCGCAGGAAACCATAAGCCAGCAACATGTTGGTAGATTTGATTTTGATGGCGGTGATGCCGTCTTTGGCAGCCACGGCTTTGATGTTCTGCGCGGGGCTGTCTTTGGTGATGAGGGTGCCTTCGTCCTGCGGGCAGAGGGTGTTTTTCAGGCGCACGGGGATGTTGGCTTTCTTGGCAGGCTGGACGCTGGAGGGATGGAGGATTTTCGCACCGAAGTAGGCGAGCTCGGCAGCTTCGTCGAAGGAGAGGCAGCGGATGGCTTTGGTGCCGGCAACGACGCGGGGGTCGTTGTTGTGCACGCCGTCGATGTCTGTCCATATCTGGATTTCCTCGACGTGGAGGGCAGCCCCGATGAGGGCGGCGGAGTAGTCGCTGCCGCCGCGTTTGAGGTTGTCGATTTCGCCATAGGCGTTGCGGCAGATGAATCCCTGGGTGATGACAAGGGGCTGGATTTCCGGTTTTGCCAATTCGCGGCGGAGATTTTGCTCGATGTAGAAATAGTCCGGTTCGCAGTCTTTGTCGATGCGCATGTAGTCGAGGGCGGAGAGGAGGGTGTTCGCCTTGCCGCATTCCTCCAGGTAATAGTGCATGAGGGTGGTGGAGAGGATTTCACCCTGGGCGAGGACGGCTTTTTCCTGCAGGGGGTAGAAGTCCTTGTTGATGAAGGAACGCAGGTAGGTGAAGATGGTCTGCACGAATTCCTTTCCCTTGTGGATGTAGGCATCTGTCTCGAAAAGTTCGGTGACAGTGATATAATAGTTGACTTCGAGGTTCTGGATGATGTCCAGGGCTTCGAGTTTTTCGTTGCGGTAGAGGCAGTCGGCGATTTGCACCAGCGTGTTGGTGGTGCCCGACATGGCTGAGAGGACGACGATTTTCGGTTCGCCGTCTGTGATGAGTTGTGCGACTTCGCGGATGCGTTCGGCACTGCCGACGGAAGTGCCTCCAAATTTCAAAACTTTCATGCTTTATCTTTGTTTATGTGTTTCCGGGGGCAAAGTTGCAACATTCGCGGGGATAAAGCAAGAAAGTGTGAAATTCTTAACAACCTGTGTCTTTTTTGTAGAAACAGGCGGCAACCCATTGGGCTTCTTCCTCGTGGTGGCGGTATTTCATGCCGAGAGTCTCTGCCCGTTCACGGATGAGGGGCAGGTCTTGGAGGTAGAAACCGCTCATGACGAGCAGCCCGCCGGGAGCGAGGCGCGCGATGTAGCGGGGCATGTCCTCCAGCAGGATGTTGCGGTTGATGTTTGCCAGGATGATGTCAAAAGGGGCTTCCGTTTCCAGGAGGGAGGCGTCGCCGATGCGGATTGTGATGTGGTCGGCGTGATTGTTGCGGATGTTCTCCATGGCGTTGTGGTATGCCCATTCGTCGATGTCGATGCCGGTGACCTCGCGTGCGCCTGCCTTGGCTGCCATGATGGCGAGGATGCCGGTGCCGCAGCCCATGTCGAGCACCCGCTTGCCGGCAAATTGCTCCTTGTGTTGGAGTATCAGGCGCAGCATGAGGGCGGTGGTGGCATGGTGTCCCGTGCCGAAGCTCATTTTGGGTTCGATGATGATTTCGTATTCCATGCCGGGCAGGGGTTCGTGGAAGCCGGCGCGCACTTGGATGCGGTTGTCCACGACAATGGGGGTGAAATGGTCTTCCCATTCCTTGTTCCAGTCGCGGTCTTCGATTTCGCGTACCGTCCAGCGGATGGCGTATTGATTGGCAAAATACGCCAGGGCTTCCGAGCGTTCGAGTTGCCCGGCGTCGAAACGGGCAGCGGGGATGTAAGCGGCGAAGCCGTCGTCGGTATAGGTGAAACCGTCGTAACCGAGGTCGCCGAGGGCTGCCATCAGCGCATCTGCAACTGCTTCTTCATAAGGGGCGAGGGTGAAAGTGACTTCTGTGGTGTTCATGGGTTCTTGGGTTATAAATTGTCTTGTGCAAAATAGTCTTTTAGTTTCTGGACAGCTCTGTTCTTGAGCACTTTGACGGTGTTGATGGCGATGCCCAAGATGTCTGCGATTTCGGGGTTGCTGTTGCCGGAGCAGGCAAGCTCGATGACCCGTTTGCTCTGCGGCGGCAGGGTGTCGATGGCGTCTTGGAGCATTTGGTTGGTTTCCTGCTCGATGATGTTGTTCCAAGTGTCCTCTGCCCATTCACTTTCGCGGGCTGCTTCCTCGTGCCGTTTCCGTTGCCGGGAGAGGCTGCGCAGGTAATTCAGGCTCTCGTTGCGCACCATAATAAATAGGTAATCCTTGACAGATGCCGGTTGTTCGCCGCCTGCCTGTTGGTTTTCCCAGAATTTGATGAGGGTTTCCTGGGCGATGTCTTGGGCGGTGTCCGGGTCGCCGACTAATTTGCAGGCGATGGCACACAAGGATGGAAAGTGCTCCCGGATAATCCGTCCGAGCTCCCGTTCGTTTCCCGTTCCATCGTTCTCTTTTGGCATAGGCAAAACCCTTGGTTAACGGCTGCGAATATAAATAATTTTGGGGAAACTGGAAATGCAACGGGGAAATAAAAAAATATTTTCAATGCTAATCGGTTGGAAATGAGTGTGTGCAGAAAATATTTCAAAAAAAGTGCTTTTGGGAGTAATACCAAACGCCTCCTTGCGGTGTCTTTAGGCAAAATGGAAAAGGAAAAACGTCATGAGTGAAGAGAAATTAAGCCACTTGATTGCCCGCACGATATTGCGTGTCAAATACGGGCTCGCCACTGACGGGGAGAAACGCACCCTGGAGCAGTGGCTGGAAGGGGGAGAGGAACGTCGCCGGATTTACGACCGCATCCTCTCCGGCGAGAGTTGGAAGGAGTACGCTGCCCTGCGCGAGGACTTCGACCGGGCTACCGACTACGGGCAATTGCAATCCGACATATTACAAAGCATCCGCTTGCGGAACCGCCGCCGCAGCCTGCGTCGTGCCATCGTGTGGGGCAGCAGCGTGGCTGCCGTCCTGTTGGTGGGCGTGTTGGTTGTAGCGCGGTTCGCCCGCGAGGCAAAGCCTGTTGTCCCGCAGCCGCTGGCGCAAACCGTTCCGGCGCAGCCGCAGATGAACGACAAGGTGGTGCTGGTGCTCTCTGACGGCGAGCAGATTGTTATGTCCTCCCTTGCCGAGGACAGTTTGCAGGTGGACGGCAATGCCACCATCCGGGCAGCCGAGCGGGCGTTGGTTTACGGTTCCGACAAATCCCGGCAGGACGCCGGCGGGGAGGAAGCCTTGGAAATGAACAAGGTCATTACTTCTACGGGCGGCTTTTATTCCTTAGTGTTGAGCGATGGCAGCCGCGTGTGGCTGAACTCCGAAAGTTCATTGGAATACCCCGTCGCTTTTGGCAGCCGGGAGCGCGCCGTGCGGTTGAGTGGCGAGGCGTTCTTTGAAGTTGCGCGCGACGAATCCCGTCCGTTCTATGTGATGGTGGGCGAGGTGGAAACCCGGGTGCTGGGCACTTCCTTTAATATCAAGGGATACGCCGATGAGCCGGAGGTCTTGACGACCCTCTTTACCGGCAAGGTCGAGGTTGCTCCTTTAAAGGACGTGGCGCAGAAGGTGGTGCTTGCCCCCGGCGAGCAGGCAGATTGGAACCTGCGCGACGGCGAGATGCAGACGGCAAAAGCTGACCTGGAGCGGGTAGCAGCCTGGCGAAACGGCATGTTTTATTTTGACGGCGAGGACATCCGCACGCTTGCCCGGCAGATGGAACGCTGGTACGGTGCGCATTTCGTCTACCAATTGGATGAGCAGGAGCGTTATACGTTCAACGGTTATTTCAGCCGCAATGATTCCCTGCAAACCCTCTTGAAGGAATTTGCTTACATCAGCGCATTGGATTTTAGAATGGCGAACGATACGGTCTACGTGACCCCGAAGATAAAAAAGTAAAATGGGACTACTTTGGCAGGTCAGCCCCATTTTTATATCCTCTGTTGAAATACAGGGACAGTGTTTAATTTTTAATGTTACAAAATTATGAGAGAAAAGACAAAACCAAAAGTTTTGCGAGAACTTTTGTGCACGTGCAAAAGGATGTTTAAGCAATCTTTGCTTTTCTTTGCCGTGTGTGGGCTGTCGTCCCTGACGCTTGCCGTCCAAGCGCAAGAGTCGAAAACGATAACTGTTCACTTGGAGAACACCACTGTGCTCTATGCCCTCCAGACCATCAACCGGCTGAGTGGCAATGCCGTGACTTTCCAGGAGGAAGTGGTGGCGAAGGAAAAGAGGCGGGTGACCATCCACCAGAACGATGTGCCTGTCCTGCAAGCCGTGCGGATTGTGCTGGAAGGGACTTCCCTGGAATGCAAGCCGGTGGCGGGCGACCGGATTCTGGTGGCTGCCAAAGAGGCAGTGCAGTCGCAGGTGGTGCAAGTGAAAGGGCGCGTGGTGGACGATGACGGGAATCCTGTCCCCGGAGCGACGGTCATCATCTACGGCACGGCGCAGGGGGTTGCCACGGACAGCAAGGGTGAATATGTGCTGATGTCCCAGCCCGATGCGGTGCTGCAATTCTCGTTCATCGGCTACAAGACCGAGACGGTGGCTTTGGAGGGACGCACGAAGGTGGACGTGGCTCTGAAATCTGAGAGCAAGGACTTGGAGGAAGCGGTGGTCGTGGCGTTCGGCACGCAGAAGAAGGAGAGCGTTGTGTCCTCCATCACCACCATCAGCCCGATGGACCTGAAGTCCTCCAGCAGCGACCTGACCACCCAGCTGGCGGGCAAGATTGCCGGCATCGTGGGTTGGCAGACGGGCGGTCTTCCCGGCGCATTGACCGAAGAGGAAATGAACACCGAGTTCTACGTGCGAGGCATCACCTCCTTCCAGACCGGCGCGAACCGCGACCCGCTGATCCTGATTGACGGCGTGGAGATGAGCAAACTGGACTTGGCTCGCCTGGCGCCGGAGGACATCGAGAGCTTCTCCGTGATGAAGGACGCTTCCGCCACGGCGATGTACGGAGCACGTGGTGCGAACGGCGTGATTCTCGTGACCACCAAGAAAGGGCAGGAAGGCAGCGTGTACACCTCCGTGCGATACGAAGCTGTGGCTCCATGCCGACGAAGCAGATTGACGTGGTAGACCCCGTGGAGTACATGCGCCTGTACAACGAGGCCGTGATGACCCGCGACCCGCTCGCTACGCCGCAGTACACCGCGCAGGACATCCAGCGGCGCATCGACAAGAATTTCCCCTCCTGGGTGTACCCCGCCAACGATTGGTACGACATCCTGTTCAAGGACTACAACGTGAACCACCGCTTGGGCATCAACATCCGGGGCGGCTCGAACCTGATGCAGTACTATGCTTCCGTAAACTACAACCGGGACATGGGCATGCTGAAGACCGACCAGTTGAACGAGTTCGACGTGAACATCAAGAACAGCACCCTCTCCTTCCGCGTGAACCTGAACGTGAACCTCCACCCGCAAATTAAGCTGCTCTACAACAGCACGACCAACTGGGACAAGTACCACGGTCCGCTGAACTCCGTGGCAGAGGCTTACCAATTGGCATTCCGGGCAGATCCCGTAGCATTTGCACCGACCTATCCGGCAGACTTGACTTACAATTGGGAGCATATCCGCTTCGGTGTCCGTTACCAAGGCGCAGACAATCCCTATGCTGCCATCCATCAAGGTTATTTGGAACGTAACCGCTATTCCACCACCAACCAGTTGGAGTATATTCACAACCTGTCCTCTTTGGTAAAGGGCTTGGAACTGCGTGCCCGCGTGGCATTGAGCCAGGCCGGTTATTACTCCATCCCCTTTAGCACAAAGCCTTTCTATTACCGTTTGCAGTCTTTCGACGAATCCACGGGCGAGCATACGCTCTTTGCCGTTGAGCCTGAAAATAGTGACCGCACGATAGAGATGCAGGACAACAAGATTCATACTTCTGAGACGCAATTGACTTATGAAGTGCGGGCTTACCACACGGCGGCTTGGAAAGACCACCAGACCAGCCTCACGGCAGTGTTCAATGCCCAGCAGTCGACCAGTTCTGAGCCGGAAAGTTATTTGGAAGCTGTGGAGCACCGCAACCTCGGTTTCTCCATGCGCGGCACCTACGGTTACAAAGACCGCTATTTTCTGGAAGGCAGCTTCGGGTACAACGGTTCGGAGCGTTTCGCCAAAAAGAACAAGATGGGCTTTTTCCCGGCCTTGGGCGCGGCTTACGTGATTTCCAGCGAACCGTGGATGCAGGGACCGGCAAACAGCTGGCTGCCTTTCCTGAAGCTCCGCGCTTCCTGGGGCAAGGTCGGCAATGACGGCATCATTGACACACCCCGTTTCGTGCATTTGCAGGAAGTGGTGGAATCCGGTGTTCCCTCTCTGCAGCCCGGACAGGCAAGTGCAAATGGGTGGGCTGTACGGAATTATGCCAATGAGAATATCCAATGGGAAATTAATGAGCAAGTAAACTTCGGATTGGAAGCCAAACTGTTCAAAGGCATTTTTGAGTTTACGTTGGACGCTTACCAGCAAGTGCGCCACAACATCCTCTCTTACCGGATGACCATCCCGGCACATGCAGGCGTGGAAAACTATCAGCTGGACAACATCGGCAAGGCGCGTGGCAGAGGCATCGACTTCTCCGGCAAAATCCAGCATGCTTTCACGCCGGACTTCTGGGTCATCCTGAACGGCACGTTTACCTATAACAAAGCTATTTTCATGGAACTGGACGAGGCAGACGATACCCCGGAATGGCAGAGCAAAATCGGGCACGAACTTTCCCAGCAAGTGGGCTTCATTGACCAAGGTTTGTTTCGCGACCAGGCAGAGGTGGACAACGCGCCGACACAGAACGGCACTTATGGTCCCGGTGATATACGCTATCGTGATATCGACAACAATGGCAGGATTGATTTGCAGGATGCCGTGCATATCGGTTTCCCGGAGACACCTCGTATTACCTACGGCTTCAGCGGTTTCGTGAACTATAAGAACTGGGAGTTCAGCTTTGCCTTCCAAGGTTCCGGCAAGCGCGGGTTCTTTATTAACCCGGCGAGCATCAGTCCCTTTTTCGCGGGCAACGTGCTGCAAGCCATTGCGGACGACCATTGGACACCGCAGAACATGAAGCAACACCCATTCTGGCCGCGCCTCTCTACTCAAAGCATTACCAATCATAATAATGAGGAAAATTATTATAATGATGACTACGATGGCGATGTGTACAAGAGCACGTATTTTATGCGCGAATGCCGCTTCTTGCGCTGCACGTCTCTGGAACTGGCATACAACCTGCCCGACCAGTTAAAGCGCAAACTACGTATGCAGGATGTGAAGTTCTTCGTCCGGGCAAACAACCCCTTCTTGATTTCCAATTTCAAACTGTGGGATGTGGAGTTGGGCGAGAATGGTTTTAATTACCCAATTCAAAAGACTTTTGCCTTGGGGCTAAACTTTAGTTTCTAATCTAAATAAGAAGTATATATGAAAAAGATTTTCAGTATGATATGCGGATTCGCCTTGCTGGCGGGCGGATGCAATTATTTGGACATCGTGCCGGAGGATGACATCCAATCCATTGAGACGGTTTTTGAACAACGGTTGCAAGTGGACAAATGGGTGGCTACGTGCTACCGGAATGTTACGAGCCAGTCAAGCATTACCAGCAATGTGGCTTATGCCGGAGCAGATGAATTGGTGGGCAATGACATCCACCGCTATACGGGAGACTTTGCTGCAGGAACGATGGACGGTTTGCGCATTGGAGACGGGGCGCAGTCCGTGGTGTCTCCGATATCCGATTCTTGGTCGAACACTTCTTATTATGCAACCATTCGGTATTGCAACACCTTCTTTGAAAACATCGACAAGACGCTTAATATGGAGCAGGAAGAAAAAGAGTTATGGATTGCAGAAGTGAAAGCGGTCAAGGCATTCTACTATTTCCAATTGGTGCGCAAATACGGTCCGATTATCTTGTTAGACAACACCATCGGTGTGGAGGAAGAGACGGCAGCCATGAAGATGCCCCGCGTGCATGTGGACACCTGCTTCAAGGAAATCGTGCGCCTGCTGGACGAAGCAAGCGAGGTGCTGCCCCTGAAAGCGGACAAAGAACCGATGCGGCAGGGTTATTTTAGCAAGGAATCAGCCTTGGCGTTGAAAGCCATTGCCCTCGTTTACCAGGCTTCGCCGCTTTTTAATGGCAATCCGAATTATGTCAATTTCAAAGAGCGGAACGGCGAACAGCTGTTCAGCACGGAAGTGGACAAGGAAAAATGGCGCATTGCCGCCGAGGCTTGCGATGAAGCCATCGACGTAGCAGTAAACCAAGGCGGTTTCCATCTGGTGGAAGGCAACGCAGGCGAAGCAAGCCAGTTGCTAAACATCATGAAGGACATCGAGCAATCCGTGCAGGCTCCTAATTCCAGTAGCAGTGAAGTCCTCTTTATGGCGAAACAATCCAATGGAGACCCATTGCTTTCCAAACTCCATTATTTTGGTTACACATTGCCTTACTTCTGCAACAATTTATTGTTAAACAATCCGCCTTCTGACGGTTCATTGAATCCGTCCATGAAGATGGTGGAGATGTATTATACGCGGAACGGACTGCCCATTGACCAAGACAAGGAGTGGAACTTTGAAGGGCGTTACGAAATGGGGCAAGAGCAGAACACGGCTTATTACCAGCGGGTAGTCCCGGCAAACACGAACGTGCTGAACCTGCACTTGGAGCGTGAGCCCCGCTTTTATGCCAACATCGCTTGCGACCGGCTCTATTGGCGGGGCATCGTGGCTGACCAAGCAGCAGAGTCGCGTGAGCCGTTGATTGTGCAAGCCTACCGGGGCGAAACTTTCGGTACGAATTTAGAGTCTTTGCAGTCTACCATGAACCAGAACCGCACGGGCTATTGGCTGCTGAAGTTCATTTACACGGACGTGATGGTGGACAATTATTCCAAGCAAGTGGCATCCAAAGGGGATACGCCGATGCCGATTATCCGCTTGGCACAACTGTACCTGATGTCCTCCGAGGCATGGAACGAATACTTGGCTGCACCGGACGAACGGGTGTACGCCGGCATTGACAAAGTGCGTACACGGGCGGGCATCCCGACGGTGGAGGAATCTTGGCGAGACTATTCCACGAACCCGTCCTTCCATACGACCCAGGCAGGCATGCGTGAAATCATCCACCGGGAGATGGCCATCGAGCTGGCTTTTGAGGGGCAGCGTTTTTGGGATTTGCGTCGTTGGCTGGAAGCCGACGAGTTGTCTGAGCCGCTTTACGGCTGGAATGTAGTGGCAGAGGATGCTGAAGGCTTCTATAACAATTGGCAAGGACCGATTGTAGTATGGTCACAGCGCGGTTTCCAATCCCCAAGGGATTATTTGTGGCCGATTAGTTCCAAGGAACTGATGACTTCGGGCATCGTGCAGAACCCGGGATGGTAAAATGAGTAATAACTTTTAAACAAGGAAATATGATACGAAAAGTATTATTTGCGATATCAGCTCTTTGCTGCCTGTGGGCTTGCAAAGACGATGAGGCGGTGTTTGACATGCCCGTGCCGGAAGAAGGCATCTCTTTCGAGCCGACGACTGGCGGGACAATCATGCGTTACACGCTGCCGGAGAATTCAAATATTTGCGCTATTTGCGTCCGTTACAACGATGAGCGCGGAGAGCAGGTGACAGTACAGGGCACGCCCTTTGTGGACAGCTTGGTTCTGACGGGTTTTCATGCCCCGCATGAAAACGTGCCGGTGAGCATTACCGTGACGGACAACAACGATGTTGAATCTCTTCCCGTTGAAATGACATTCAACACGCTGGCATCAGCACCATACGCTTTTATGGATAGCGTGCGCGTGGTGGGCACTTGGGGCGGCGTGCGGATAGAATCCGCTTATTCCGGCACAACTTCCGGCGTGGTGGACGTGTACCGGGTGGGCACGAATCCTTTTACCAAGGAGATAGACACGCTCTATGTGTCGAATTTTGCGATTACGGCAGGCGAGCAAAGCAGTTTTATCTCTATGCAATCAGAGACCGACTTGACGACTGTCGTGCTGCGTTCAGAGGATGGCAACGGCAATTTTGTCCGCTCGGTGATATTCCCCGACTTGCTTCAATATGCCATGGAACAGTACCCAAGGGAGAAACTTGCCATATCCGACCCGGGCGGTTTCAGTTATGAATACGAAGGGGCTGCCGACCAGGTACACGGGTGGGCAACTTCTTTCGGCATACAGTATCTGATTGACGGCGACACCAAAGGCAAGCGCATGATGATTGGACAGGACTATTTGGAGCGTTATTACACTTACGTGACGAATGCCGAAGGCTGCGGTTCGTATGTGCAACTGGAACTGGAAGAACCTCAAGTCATCGCCACCGTGCGCGTGTACAGGGCTTTGGAGAATTATGGCGATGCCGGAAGTTGGCGGATAGATGCTGCTCCTTGGTTTAAAATGAATTACGACGACCGGCTACCGAACCACATCCGGGTAGTGGCTTCCAATGACCCCGACCTGCCCATGGAGCAATGGACAGAATTGGCAGAATTCTACCAACTAAGAGACGGGACGGCAGGGAATTGGACCGACCAGCCCAGTTTTTCTACCACGAACGTGGAAGATTATGACGTGATGGATCCCATTTATGCGGATGTAGTGTGCGGTCTTGACAGCGAAGCATACAAATATATCCGCGTAATCGCAGAAGACCACTTCAGCACTTGGCACATGGTGGGGGACAACATTGCGAATTATATTTCTTATCATGAATTGGAAGTTTACGTTAAAGCAGAAGAATGATGAAACACAAGACTATATTATTAAGCCTGTTGGCATTCCTCGCTTTCGCCGGTTGCGAGGATTTGGAGGAAACTTATGAAGACTATGCCGGAAACGGTCCGGTGCGCTACCTCGCGAAATGCTCGGACGTGACGGTGGAGAGCGGCTGGGAACGCTTGGTCATCACGTGGAAGAATAATTTAGACCCAAACCGCAACGGGATTTGGCTGCATTGCGAGTCGATGTCAACGAGCCTGGACACGTTGTTGCCGGCGGACTGCGATTCCTGCTCGGTGAACGGGCTGGCAGAGGGCACGTACAACATTACGGTGGCTGCCGTGTCAGAACAAGGGGACACGGCGTTGACCGCTTTGGGCAACGGCCGCCCTTATACGCCGAACCACGAGGCGGTGCTGAGCTTCACGCGCGGATTGACAAAATACATCTTTGTCAAGGACAAACTTGTGCTTTTCGCGGGCATGAAGACATCGGAAATCGTGGACTTCAAGCTGGACTATACGGGCACGGACGGCCAGACCAAGACTTACAATCTGTCGGACAACATGTGGGCATTCATGGAGCGCGACCTCCTCGTTGAGGATGTGGATGCCAGCCAGCCGGTGACGCTCAAGCGCCGGGGACTGATTGGCGAGTGCCCGGACACCATCACCTTCCCGGATTACGTCTTGGATCCCGACGCGCTCAACATGGCGGCGGACTTTCACAGCCGCATCATTGAGCGTTATGGCGAGGTGGATTTATCTATGGAAGAGCTGGAGCTGGACTACGACCTCAGTTCCATGGAGGACATCCTCTATTTCCAGAACCTCAAAAAGCTCGTGCTCGGCAAGAACCGGTTCTATGACCCGGAGAATCCGTACAATCCAAAAAGCTCAGTTGCCAACTCGGATTACACCATGCAAGAGCGCACGAATTTCTGCATCCGCACGCTGCACCAAGTCAATCCGGAATTTTCGATTGATAACTATGGCGGGCACTACAACATTTGGTTCTACACTTTCATGGGTGATGGCATCACAGTAACCGACCATGGAGAACGTAATGCGCTTCCGGACGACTTGCAGCTGTTTGCCACGGACGGCTTCACGCTGACGGCGGACGGGGAGGCTCTGGAGGACAGCAACCTGCTCGACCAGGACGCGACCACCATGTGGGAATCGCCCATCGCGCAAGCCCAAGCCACGCACGACATTGTGCTCGACATGGGAGAAGCCAGGGCGGTGAAAGGCGTGATGGTGACGCAGGCACGCGTTTCCACGAATGCCCGCAATTATCTGCCGGAGGCAGTCACTGTCTACGTCTCCACAGACGGCGTGAACTGGACGAACCCCTGCCCGATGGAAGGCTTAACCCTCGGCATGGTGGCAGGCGAGAGGAAACTTGTGGACTTCCTCGCGGAACAAAACGTGCGCTACATCCGCGTGACCGTTTCGGACGTTTATTATAATGGCAACTACGGCAGTGTCCTCGGTGACATTATTCCCTATTAATATTCCGGGCGCGGGCATCGCCGCCATGCGGTGCCCCGCCATTCTTATCGAGTGTTCTAGTTTTTGTTTTCCCGTTCCGGCGGACTTGCATTCGCCGGAACAATCTCCCCTCCGTTCCGGCGGACTTGCAATCCGCTTGAACGAAGGGAAAGGGGGAAAACGGAAAGGAATAAATGAATAAACCATTAAGACAAAGAATTATGAAACACACATTGAAAGGCTGGCTGGTGGACAATGCGGTCACCGCCGACGACAAGGAAGACAAGATATTGATGCTGGAATCCGCGGGCAGCTTGACCATGGCGGACATCATCGAGGAGATGAAGAAGGAGGACACGGGGCTTCGCACGGAGACCTTGGAGCATGCGTTGAAGCTGTTCAACCGCGTGACCAC
>CALUKF010000048.1 GCA_944321145.1 uncultured Odoribacter sp.
ACCATCACGCGGCGGAAGGTGTCGCGGTCGGCAAGGAGCAGGCGGAGGAGGTTGATTTTGGTGGCAATGTTGGGGACGTCGTAGCGCCATTGGGCGACGTTCTCAACGGGGGTTGCCTGGGTGGCAGTCTCGACACGCACGAAGTCGGGCGAGAGGAATTCACGGGCGAGTTCGTCGACGGTGGCGGAGAAGGTGGCGGAGAAGAGGAGGGTCTGGTGTCTTTCGGGGATGACGCCGAGGATGCTGCGCAATTGGGGCATGAAGCCTAAGTCCATGAGGCGCTCGGCTTCGTCGACGACAACAGTTTTTACCTGTCCGGTGCGGACAAGCCCGTTCATGTAGATGTCCATGAAGCGTCCGGGGGTGGCGACGAGCAGGTCTACGCCTTGGTATACCGCCGCCTGCTGGGTGCGGATGTTGGTGCCGCCGTATATGCCGATGCAACGGATGTCCATGAACTCGGTCAGCAATTCGACGCTTTCGCATACTTGCACGACCAGTTCGCGAGTGGGCACGATGACGAGCGCACGGGGGTGCATGCCTTGGGCGTAGTGTAATTTCATCAGCAACGGGATGAGGTAAGCGAGGGTTTTTCCGGTGCCGGTTTGAGCGATTCCTATCATGTCTTTGCCTGAACGGATGACGGGAAAGGCTTGCACCTGTATGGGGGTGGGATGTTCGTAGCCGGCTTCTTGCAGGGCTGACAAAATGGGTTTGCTGATATTTAAATCTTTAAATTCCATGATATTACATTTAAAATCCGTTGCACTTTGCGGGGTGCATTTCCTAAAACAGGGTAAAAGTACAAAAAAGAAATATGTGATAAAAATAATAGGAATGGAGACAATGTGTAAGTGTGTATAAATCAATGTAATGACGGATTGAATATTTTAAATTATCATTTTTTATGTGTTTGATAGACCTTTTTACTTGTTTATTCCGGATTTTCACCGTACATTTATTCCTGCAATAGAACCATAAAACTTTTTGAAATATGACTGCAACGATTACTTTCAACGAACTAAGGAAAATCAAAGACATGTTGCCCTCGGGAAGCATGCAGAGAATTGCTACGGATTTGAATCTCGACGTAGAAACAGTGCGTAATTATTTCGGCGGAGACGACTACGACGAAGGCAAAGCAGCAGGGTTGCACATCGAGCAAGGTCCGGATGGCGGGATTGTGAAATTGGACGATACTACCATTCTCGAGAAGGCAAAGGAAATCCTTCAATGTTGAGCATTGAGAAGAAACAGGAGGGGGCTGTGTCAAAGAGCGTTTTGATGCAGCCTCGTTTTATGAAAACTATATTTAGATGATGAACTTTGGATTGCTTTTATTCTTGTTGTGCCGTTCCCTATGGGAAGGCGGGGTTTGCAGCCCTGCCATCGCTTTAGCGGACTGCTGCCAGCACTCGGATTCAACGGTCGTGGCGGCGGATTCGGCGGCGTGCTTCGGGAAACGCGACACGGCATTGTTCCGCCCGGATTGGCTGTCTTGGCGGAAGCCGGAACCTTACCCCGCCATAGACTTTTCCTTAAAGAAGCAGCCGAAGCAATTGTTTTATTTTTCCATTTATGATGTGACGGATGAATACAGGTTGACGCGCATGTCGCGTTACTCCTCTCCATTGCATGAGGATTGGAATGATTTCCGCTACCTGTGGTCGGGCAGCGCCACCCGCCTGATGGAAAGGGGATTCCCCGCAGGCAGCTTTAATGCGCCCCGAAAAGGGTACCAGATTTATTTCATCCGGCGAGAAGGAAAAGTTGTGGGCATCGGGATTCGCAATTTGGAACCATAATGAAAGTTAAGAATATAATGAATAGAATCGTATTGAAACCCGGCAAAGACCGTTCCGTCTTCCGCCGCCACCCTTGGATTTTTTCGGGCGCCATCGCCCAAATAGCCCCGAACCTGCAAGAAGGCGACGTGGTGCAAGTGTATAATGCCGAAGGGCAATACCTTGCTACGGGGCATTGGCAAATCGGGTCGATAGCCGTCCGGATACTGACTTTTGAAGATGAAACTATTGACTATGCTTTTTGGTTGGGCAGGATTGCCGCTGCCTGGAGAATGAGGCAAGCCATCGGGTTGGCAGACCTGGCGGACAATAATGTCTTCCGCCTTGTGCATGGCGAAGGCGACCATTTGCCGGGGCTTGTAGTGGATTATTATGCGGGTGTTGCTGTGGTGCAGTTCCATTCGGTAGGGATGTACCGCGAGCGGGAGCATATTGCCCGGGCATTGCGGGAGGTGTTGGGGGAACGGATTACCGCTATTTATGACAAGTCGGAATCGACGCTTCCTTATAAAGCCGACATCACGCCCCAGAATGGGTATCTTTACGGCAAAGCCGAGAATTTTGTTGCGATGGAAAACGGCTTGAAGTTTTACGTGGATTGGCTGGAGGGGCAAAAGACCGGTTTTTTTATAGATCAACGTGAAAACCGCAGGTTGTTGGAAAGTTATGCACGGGGGAAGGATGTGTTGAATATGTTTTGTTATACAGGAGGTTTTTCTTTTTATGCCATGCGTGGCGGGGCGCGTCAGGTGCATTCTGTCGATGTGTCAGCTCGTGCCATCGAACTTGCAGAGCGCAATGTGCAACTCAATTTCCCCAATGACTCACGCCATGAAGCTTTTGCGGAGGAGGCGTTCCATTTTCTTGAAAAGTCGCACGGGAAGTATGACCTTATCGTGCTCGACCCGCCTGCTTTTGCCAAGCACCAGAATGTGCTCGCCAATGCCATCCAAGGCTATAAGAAGCTGAATCGCAAGGGGATTGAGATTATTCGCCCAGGAGGAATCCTATTCACTTTCTCCTGCTCACAGGTGATGACGAAAGACCTTTTCCGGCAGACGGTGTTTACTGCTGCAGCGAATACGGGCAGGCGTGTACGCATTCTTCACCAATTGACCCAACCGGCTGACCATCCGGTAAATATTTATCATCCTGAAGGCGAGTATCTCAAGGGGTTGGTGCTTTATGTGGAGTAAAAAAAGATTAACGATGAAAGATGAACGATTAACGAAGAACAAATATTTGTCGTTAATCGTCCATCGTTAGTTGTTAATCAATAAGCTTTTGGGCAGCTTCCATGATTTCGTGTGCCAAGGCGTTGGCGGATTGTTCGTCTTTGGCTTCTGAGTAGATGCGGATAATGGGTTCCGTATTGGATTTTCGTAGATGTACCCATCCGTGTGCAAAGTCAATCTTCACGCCGTCGATGTCGGTCACTTGTTCGTTAGCGTATTGGGCTTTCAAACCTGCCAATATCTTGTCTACATCCATGCTAGGGGCAAGCGCGAGTTTGTTTTTGGAAATGAAGTAGGGCGGATATTCCTGTTTCAGTTCTGTCATCCGCTTCCCTTCTGCCACATAATGGGAAAGGAAAAGTCCTACGCCCACCAAAGCGTCCCTGCCGTAATGGCTGGCAGGATAAATCACTCCGCCATTGCCTTCGCCGCCTATCACAGCGTGGATTTCTTTCATTTTCGCTACCACGTTTACTTCGCCGACTGCGGCTGCTTCGTAGCGCTGTCCGTAATGTTCTGTCACGTCGCGCAGTGCCCGTGAGGAAGAAAGGTTGGAAACGGTGCTGCCCGGCGTGTGCTTTAGCACGTAGTCTGCTACAGCAACCAAGGTGTATTCTTCGCCAAACATTTCACCGTCTTCGCTAACCAATGCCAAACGGTCAACGTCAGGGTCTACCACAATGCCCAAGTCAGCTCCGCATTCTTTGATTTTAGCGGAAATTTGCCCTAAATTCTCTGGAATCGGTTCCGGATTGTGGGCAAAATCACCTGTCGGTTCACAATTCAATTCGATGATGTCCTTTACGCCCAAGGCACGCAGCAGGCGGGGAATCGCTACTCCTCCCACAGAATTGACCGCATCGACCACGATTCGCAAGCCGGCAGCTGTAATCGCTTTGCGGTTGACTAACGGCAATTCCAGTACTTTATTAATATGGTATTCCGTGTAGTCCTTTTCAGTTATTGCACCCAAATGGTCTACCTCTGCATAGTTGAAATCCTCTCGTTCTGCCAAAGCAAGCACTTGTTTGCCGTCTTGGTCGGAAAGAAATTCCCCCCGGTTGTTTAGCAATTTCAAGGCATTCCATTGCTTCGGGTTATGACTTGCCGTTAAGATAATGCCGCCGTCTGCCTGCTCTGCCGTTACTGCAAGTTCGGTAGTCGGTGTGGTTGCCAAGCCGATATAGACTACGTCGTGCCCCAAGCCCGACAGGGTAGCAGCAACTAATTTGGCATACATATCTCCTGATATACGGGCATCGCGTCCCACGACAATCCGCGTCTTCGTCTTTCCGGTTTCCTGCTTCAGCCAAGTCGCGTATGCCGATACAAATTTCACGGCATCCAAAGGCGTCAGGTTGTCTCCCGGCTTGCCTCCCACTGTGCCGCGAATTCCAGAAATAGATTTTATCAGTGTCATGATATTTCGTTTCTATAAAAAATATCCGGGCACAACAAGTCCCGGATATTTTAGAGCAAATTATTAAATTAATGCCTTGTAAGCATCAGCGCTCAGAAGGCCGTCCAATTCGTCAGCCTCGTTTATTTTGATTTTTACAATCCATCCTGCGCCATAGGGATCTTTGTTTACCAATTCCGGCTGGCTTTCCAAATCTTCGTTGAATTCAAGCACTTCGCCACTTACCGGCAAGTATAAGTCGGAAACCGTTTTCACGGCTTCTACTGTGCCGAAAGTGTCTCCGGCTTCCAGATTGTCGCCGACTGTCTCGCATTCTACAAAAACGATATCCCCCAATTGGCTCTGTGCATAATCGGTAATTCCTACAAATGCTTCTTCACCCTCTACACGAATCCATTCGTGTTCTTTGGTGTACTTTAATTCTGCTGGTACATTCATTGCTAACAATTTAGATTAAAAACTTTTTCATTTACGCCGGTTCTTCTCATTCACCGGAGATGTCGCCTCTCGTTCGAGCACGAAATCTGAGGTCAAAGTTAATTCAAAAACTGAAACGACCGCCTTTTTCTTCCATTTATTTTTCCAATTTCTGGCAACAAATTGTAAGATCTTTGTTTGTAGTATGTTAAGCGTCTCTTTGAAACATCTTGCAAAAAATACTGCATATTTTACCCGAAAATCTTTGCAGATAAGAAAAAACGTTCTACCTTTGCAGTCGCAAATGAAAACGACAGCGGTCGTTGGATGCAAACCAAAGAAATGGTGCGGTAGTTCAGCCGGTTAGAATACAGGCCTGTCACGCCTGGGGTCGCGGGTTCGAGTCCCGTCCGCACCGCATTTCTTTCATAATCTATAAATTGGGGTGCGGTAGTTCAGCCGGTTAGAATACAGGCCTGTCACGCCTGGGGTCGCGGGTTCGAGTCCCGTCCGCACCGCTTGGTTTCAAAAATCAATGAGAACCAAGAAATAGTAAGGCTCACAAAAACAATGTTTTGTGAGCTTTTTCTTTTGAGAGCTGAAATAAACAGATTCTTCAGACGGATAAAATTGACTTACTCAAATTTCATGTAAAATGTATCGTTGGGTTGTGGATAAGGGGAATATTTCTACAATGGCGGGGATTTTTTCCACAAAATGTTTGTTTGTAGGAGAATGAATGTTCTTTATAATCAATGGTTTTTGCGGTTGAGTGCTTTTGGCGTATTTTTTGGTAGGACTCTTTTATGAGGATTTGGCTTCCTCTTGAGAATTTTTGATTTGATGGAAAATTAAAAACTGTATTGTAATGAGAGTTTATTTGTGGCTTTGCCTTTTATGTTGCCTTCCTTTGTTTTCTTTGGCACAAGAAACTGGAAAGGGGAAGGTGCCGCCTTTTGTGAAAGGGCGAGTGTTTGATGAGAACCGAGACCCTATGGTTGGAGTGTTAGTGTTGATTCCAGGGACGACACGTGGGGTGACAACAGGGACAGAAGGAGAGTATCATTTGGATTTGCAGCCGCAGGATACTTTATTGGAATTTAGTTTTTTGGGGTATCAGACGCGACGAATTCATGTGTTGCGCAGAAATCATCCTGATAATCTTAATGTAACTTTACGTCCGGATAATATTCGGATGGAGGAAGTGGTAGTTGTAGGTTTTGGCACGCAGGCGCGCGACAAGGTGACAGCTTCCATTACGAAGTTGCCAGCAGAGGCTTTGAAGAATGTGCCTTATGCCAATATCGGTTCGGCATTGCAGGGTAATGTTTCTGGTGTACAGGTGCAAAGTACTTCAGGACAACCTGGAGCTGCCCCAAGGATTATTGTGCGTGGGGGAACATCGATTAATAATATGAATGGAGCAGCCCCGATTTATATTGTAGACGGGATTATACGCAGTGATTTGGCGGATTTGAATAGCAATGATATTGAGTCTGTGCAGGTGCTTAAAGATGCAGCTTCGACTGCTATATATGGGGCGAGAGCTTCGAATGGCGTGGTGATTGTGACGACAAAAACAGGAAAACCGGGTAAAATTCAAGCCACATATTCTTATACCTTTACGACCTCTAAACCGGGGAAAAAATATGATTTGGCGAGTGGACGGGAATATATTGAATTAAACCGGAAAAGTATGGTATACGCTTCACGTTATAATGCGAATGCAATGAGTCGTTTGGAATCGGCATTGGGTTTTGGAACAGGTAATGATTTGACAAATAGTACAGGATTTACACCCCAGTATTTGACAGAAGAGAACAAGCATAAGTTGGATGAAGGATGGGAGAGTATGCCGGATCCGCTTGATCCATCGAAGACGATTATTTTCAAGGAGACAAATTTTCAAGACTTGATTTATCAGACAGCTTATTCCCATTCACATAATCTGACAGTTTCAGGTGGGGACGAACGGGCAACTTTTTATGCAGGTTTAGGATATTTGAGTAGTGAAGGAACTGCGATTACGACAAAATATAAACGCTTGTCATTCAGTTTGAACGGGAGTTTGAAGTTGCGAGAGAATTTGCAAGTGAATGGAAGGATGATTTATACATCATCGAGAAATAATGAGGTATATGATTTGGCTCAGATTTTTTATCGGGCTGCAACTTTGCCGCCGACGGCAAAGTTTACGTATGAGGATGGCACGCTTGCTCCAGGACAAAACCGTTCTATCGGTAATCCGGTATATCATTTGAATAATGATAAGCGGAAGAATAGTTTAGACCGTTTGGCGCTATCTGTTAGTGCAGACTGGGAAATATTTCCAGGCATGAGCTTTACGCCACAGTTGTCTATGTATAAATATACGACGGAAGGACGGACGTTTATTCCGGCGTATTGGAATGGTTCATCTACCTATAATACAACGCGTGAAGCGACAGGTACATTTAATAAGACGTTGCAAGGACAGATGGACTTTGTGTTTGGGTATGAGAATTTGTTTGCTGGGGTACACAATTTGGATATAAAAGCAGGTTTTTCGTATTTCGCTCGGGAAAGTTCTACTTTGAAAGCTGTAGGACGAGGGGCTGCTACAGATTTGATTCCTACATTAAATGCATCGGCTAGTCCCACTTCTGTTGGCGGCACGGAGAGCAATCAAGTAATAGCTGGTTTTTTTGGACGAGTAAATTATGATTATAAAGATCGCTACTTGGTATCGTTGAGCGCGCGTTTTGATGGCGCTTCTAATTTAGGGGAGGATCATAAGTGGGGTTTCTTTCCGGGGGTATCTGTCGGATGGAATTTGCACAATGAGAAGTTTTGGAGTGCGCTTGATTTTATGCAGTTGAAATTGCGTGCTAGTTATGGTGTAACGGGAAATATTAGCGGATTGACAGATTTTCAGGCAGAAGGGGAGTATTCTGTGGGAAGTATCTACGATGGGACATCTGCTGTTCAAAATACGATTATTCCGAATCCTGCTTTGCAATGGGAACAGTCCAGAACTTTTGATGTGGGGGCGGATATTGGTTTGTTTAATAATCATATTGGAATATTGTTTGATTATTATCGCCGGGTGACGGATAATTTGATTACTCAATTGTCATTGCCTCCTTCAACGGGTTTTGGGAATATTTATACCAATTTAGGCAAGTTGGAGAATAGAGGTGTTGAGTTAGAGGTAAATGCTTTGGTGTTGCCTGCATGGTCTGGTTTGCAGTGGACACTGGCGCTGACGGCTTCACATACGAAACATAAGATTTTAAAATTGCCGGATAATGGGGCGGAGAATAACCGCATTGGCGGAGAGTATCTGTGGGATCCGAAGCGGGGAGATTACGCTTGGTTGGGCGGTTTGCAGGAAGGCGGACGGGTAGGTGATATTTATGGGCATGTGGTGGAAGGCGTGTATGCTACGGATGAGGAAGCACAGGCAGATCCGGTGGAGAATACGCTGATTCCAGGAAACGATAAGACAAAATATGGAGGTTTTTCTAAATTCCGAGATGTGGATGATAACGGGATGATTGATTCGCGCGATAAAGTGTATTTGGGTAATTACTATCCGACATGGAATGGCGGGTTTACCAATACCTTTTCTTGGCGGGGGGTGACTTTTTCAATTCGTTTTGATTATACATTAGGACATAAGATTTATAATTATGCGACCCGTTTTATGGACAACAACTCTCAAGGCGATGGGAATTTGACGAAAAATATGGCTGTTAATTCTTGGAAAGAGCAGGGCGACCAAGCTTCTATGCCTTGTTATATTTGGAATCAGTCTTATAATTTGCCAGTAAACTGTAATTTATATGTGGAGGATGGTGATTTTCTGTGTTTGCGGGAAATGACATTGAGTTATGATTTTCCTCGTCGATGGTTGAGGAAGGCTGGACTTTCAGCCGTGCGTTTACATATAACGGGAAATAATTTGCATTATTTTACTCGTTTCAAAGGATTGAACCCGGAAGAGGGCGGACAAGATAACGGACGTTATCCTGTTCCAAAGAACGTGATTACAGGCATTTCAATAACATTTTAAATCACTAGAAAGTTATGAATACAAAATGGATAAAGCAAGTAGGCAAGTTTGTTTGGGGATGTGGCATTTGGGGGACAGTATGGGGATGTAGTATGTTAGATGTAGAGCCAACGAGTGTCATTACAAGCAATTCTTTTTGGACAAGTGAAGCGGATGCAGAAGGAGCTTTGGCAGGTATGTATGTCCAACTGCGCAATAATGCCGTGGAAAATTTGTTTATTTGGGGAGAAATGCGGAGCGAGACATTAGAGTCGGAAGCCATTGTGGGAGATAATTATTTAAAATATAGGGAAAATGATTTAGATGCAAGTTTCGGTCCTACATGGCAGAATTTTTATGCAGCTGTAAATACGGCTAATTTATTGCTGACAAAAGTGCCTGACATTTCTTTTGCTGATGATAATAAAAAAAATCTCATTTTGGCACAAGCGCATGCTATGCGGGCGTATGTTTATTTCACAATGGCACGTATTTGGGGCGGAGTACCTATACGAGTAGAACCGATGGAAGGTTATGACCCGCTAAAAGTAAACAAACCACGTGAGACAGAGGATAGCGTATTTACATTTGTCAAGCAAGATATTGAGGCGGCTTTGAAATTGTTTCCTTCAGACGAGTTTGAGAAAGGACGTAATCATTGGTCTAAAGCTGCGACTTATGCTTTGAAAGCTGATGTGTATTTGTGGACAGCGCGGAGGAAAGGAGGGGGAGAAACTGATTATCGGGAAGCATTGGCAGCTTGTGAGGCAGTGCAAGGTATTGACGGAATAGAATTGTTGCCTAATTTCCAGGAAGTATTTGCTTATGAAAATAAGGGTAACAATGAGGTGTTGATGGCTATAAACTTTAAGGC
This sequence comes from uncultured Odoribacter sp., assembly GCA_944321145.1. Classification (GTDB taxonomy): domain Bacteria; phylum Bacteroidota; class Bacteroidia; order Bacteroidales; family Marinifilaceae; genus Odoribacter. Next base: position 9,785 of record CALUKF010000048.1, read on the forward strand.
AGTAGAAGCTTCTAATAATTATTTTGATATGATGCATATTTCAGAAGCAACGGTAACTCCTGACATTGAGCCTGATATATTGGCTACTATTGGCGTTGGCGGTGGATTGATGGAAATGTCGCCCTCTACCCATTTGCGTGCTCAGTATACGGAGGATGATACTCGTCGTGATGCAACTTTTTTAGAGATTTATAAGACGATAGATGGGGCACGTACTTATTATGGAACAATGGCGATGAAAGGACGGGGTACGGTGATTTCCGGTGTTCGTTATTTTGTGGATGATGTAATCCTCTATCGTTATGCGGATGTTTTATTAATGAAAGCTGAGGCTAAAAATGGTTTGGGTGAAGACCCAACTCCAGAAATGAAAGAAGTAAGGTTGCGGGCTTATGGACAAGAAAATTATGCAGAGCATGAATTTGTAAACGGATCGTTTGAAGAAAACGATGATGCCATTCTGCAAGAACGTTTATTAGAGTTTGCCTTGGAGTGCAAACGCTGGTTTGATTTAGTGCGTTTTGATAAAGCTTTTGACTTAGTACCATCGCTTGCAGGACGGGATAATCCGGAGTTGCTGTATTTCCCGATTCCTAATTCCGTCTTGAGTTTAGAGCCATTGGTAGAGCCAAATTCCGGATGGCCGGTGTAATAAGAAATAAAACAATATTGTTGATTGAGAATTTGCGGACGCTGCGGTTATGCTTATGCAAAATGCAGCGTCTGCATTATTTATACGCTTCTTTGTCTTTAGGAATAGCGATGCGGTAGGTTTTATGGCGAGGATTGTGAAGTCCTGTACGGCGGAGCCAAGGGTTGAAGCGTTTGAGGGTTTTGTAGGTGATGCCGTGTTGGAGGGCAAAGGTTGTCCAGTCTTCCACGGAACTTTTGACTTCAATGGTGTCGGCTGCCTCAGTGGGATAGACATGGCGGATGTCGAAATTGTATGCTAAGGGATTGGTGATGATTTCTTTGAGGGCGAGGATGCGGTAGACGTAACGTTCGGTTTCTTCACCGAGAAGGAGATCGTAATAGTTTTGGGTCTGCTGTTGCTTCATTTGGCGGGTGATGAAGGCTTGACCGCCGTTGTAGGAGGCGGCTGCCAATGTCCAATTGCCAAAGCGCTCGTAGGCTTTGCGCAGGTAGGCGGCTGCAGCTTCAGTGGCTTTGACGAGGTGGTAGCGTTCGTCTACTTCATTGGTGATTTCAAGCCCAAGTTCTTTGCCGGTAGCTTTCATGATTTGCCAGATGCCGACGGCTCCTGCAGGAGAGACAATTTGGGGTTCCAGCCGGCTTTCGATGACAGCGAGGTATTTGAAGTCGTCGGGGATGCCGTTGGCTTTGAGAATGGGTTCGATGACAGCAAAGTAACGTGGCGCTTTTTGTAATATTTGCGAGGTGTGGGAATGCAAATAACTGTTGACAATCAGTTCCCGGCGCAGGGCTTCCTGTACGTCTGTGCGATGAAGAGGCACGGCTTCGCCTGCGAAAGAGGCTTCTGCGGGCATGCGGACATCAGTTGTGACGGCTGCCGTAGTGGTAGTGGGGTTTCCGGACGGGGAGTTTTGCCGTTGATAAGATTGAAAGACAATGGCAAAGAGATTGACAACAGACAGCAGGATACAGATATAAAATATTACATTTGCTTTTTTCATGACTTTTTTCTTTTTTCAGCCCTCAAAGATAGGGATAATTTAGGATTTATGCGTATTTTTGCCGGGTAATTAAATGAATTGTTGAAAAATGCGCAACCCGATTCTTTATGGCGATAAGACTTTTTCTGATTGTTTCAGAAGCTACTACCAGCCTCTGTGTTATTTCGCTTCGGGTTATGTGAAGGATTCTGAGAAGGCGGAGGATGTTGTACAAGACGTGTTTGTGCGTTTATTGGAACAGCCGCAGCAGTTTGCAGACGAGGAACACTTGAAGGGGTGGCTGTACAAGTCGGTACGGAATGCTTGCTTGGATGACATCAAATTGTCGGAGATTCATGCCCGTGTGTTGGAAGAGGTTCAGCAGAATGCAACGGAGGAAACGGCAGACCTTTTTCATGGGATTGTGCGTTCGGAAATTTATGCCCGGATTTTGGAGGCTGTGGATGAATTGCCGGTTGCCTGTGGCACGATATTCCGGATGGCGTATTTGGAAGGATTGGAGAACGAGGAAATTGCTGCCCGCTTGAATCTGAGCGTGAACACAGTGAAATCCCAGAAAAACAAAGCAAAAAATCAATTGCGCGAACTGCTGAAAGACCTTTATCCGGTGATTAGCGGAGTGTCTTTCGAGGCTTTGATGAGATGGCTGTTTTGAGGGGCGAAAAATTTTTTCAAAAAAATCCACTTCTGCGTAATCCTTTTTACCGACTTGTTCGTATTAGGGGAAAAAGGAAAAGAATATGATGAATCCATTTGAATTTGCAAAACGATTACACCGTTATCTATCGGGTGAGGCTTCAGCGGAAGAGCGGGAGGAAGTAGAGCGGCAATTGGCAGCCGACCCTGAAATGGCGGCTCTGGCAACAGAGTTGCAGGACAAGAAGCGCATATCGGCAGAATTGCAGGTGATGGCGTCTTTCGATACAGAGCGGGCTTTGAAGGATGTGCAGTCCCGGCGGCATATTTTGCGGCACCGGGGATGGCGGTGGAGCGTGGCTGCCCTTGTGGCTGCGGGTGTGGGAGCTTGGTTGTTATGGGCGCGGCAGCCGGAACAGCCGCTACGTGTGGCTCAAGTCGAAGAACCTGCGAAAGTGGTGACTTTGGAAGTTGCCGGTGGAATGTGTTATGCGTTGGATACCCTCTCCTCTTTGCGTTTGGCACAAGCGGAAGTGAGCAACGGCGATGGGGTGATGACCTGGCAGGGGCGGCATGAAGAAAGAGGAACGGCAGCTGTTGCGGAGACTGCATACAATAAGGTAAGGGTGCCTTATGGCAGTACCTATTCTTTGGTATTGCCGGATGGTACGAAAGTCTTCCTCAATTCGGGGACGGTATTTGAATTCCCGTCGCAGTTTGCCGGGACAGAACGCCGCGTGCGTGTGTCAGGCGAGGCATATTACGAAGTTGCTCGCGATGAACATCTGCCCTTTATTGTGGAAGCGGGCGGAATGCAGGTGCGGGTTTTGGGAACAGTGTTCAACGTGAAGGCATACGCAGACGAACCGGCAGTTTATACAACCTTGGTGAGCGGACGGGTGGCAGTCAGGAGTGACGGAGGCGGGGAATTGCATCTGCAACCGGGAGAATTGGCGACTTATTCGCGTGAAAACAAGACACTGGCAGTGGCGCCGGCAGATGTGGAAGTGGAGACAGCATGGAAAAACGGCATGTTCTACTTCAAGCAATTGCCTTTGGAGGAAATCCTGCGGATTGTGGCACGGTGGTATGATTTGGATGTATTCTATGGGAATGCGGAAGTCGGCGAGTGGCGGTTTAACGGCAAGATGCCGATGTACTCCTCCGTAGAGGACGTGTTGAAGAAATTCGAATATGCTGGCGAGGTGCGTTTTGAATTGCAAGGGCGCACGTTGACGGTGTATAAAAGATAAAAACGGGATTTGGGCATCCCGTTTTCAAGTTGAATCCGTTTTGCCGATTGGGCTCGGCAGAACTTAGTATTAACATTTAAATTCATCACAAATGTATGAAGAAAACTTTGAATTGGTTGCCATGTAGGCGACATTTTAACAAAATCGCACGAAGTATGAAAATTACGATGGTGTTATTGCTGGCAGGTGCATTGCATTTGTCGGCAGAAGTCAAGGCGCAGACGGGAGTCTCTCTGGAGATGAAAAATGTGTCTGTGCAGGAAGTATTGAACCGCTTGGAGCAGTTGACGGACTACACGTTTCTGTACAAGATGGACTTGCTGGAGGATTGCGGCAAGGTGGACGTGAGCGCGAACATTGTTGCAGACGGAGCGTTATTCCAAAGGCGACCGGCGCGAAGAAGTGGAGAACGGCATCCATTATCTCGAAAGCCCTTATGCGACCGGTACGTTGGTCGGGAATGCGGCGCCGGCATTGGATTTCCTTTGGATTAGCGGCGGGAAGGAAAAGAGTTTGGAGGATTTCAAGGGAAAAGTCGTTGTCTTGGACTTTTGGGCGACCAAGTGCGGTCCGTGCATCAGTGCTTTTCCGCACATGCGCGAATTGCGCGAGCATTATGCCCGCTATCCGGTGGAAATCATTGGCGTGACTTCCATTATGGGCTATCACCACGATGCTAAGACCGGCAAATTCATTTCGACCGAAGGGAAACCGGAATACGAGATGGAATTGATGCAGCGTTTCATGAAAGACATGGGCATGACGTGGCGCGTGGCTTTCTCCGAGCAGTGGGTGATGAACGCGGATTATGGCGTGCAGGGCATCCCGCATTTGGCAGTCCTGGATGCGGAAGGCAACGTCCGCTACAACGGGGTTGCATTGGCTGAATTGCCCCAAGACATTGACTCATTGTTGAAAGAGGCAGGGCTTCCCTGTCCGGGAAAGCCGATTGAATGGAATGTAGAATAGAATGTTTAATACGGAAATAAAATGAAAAGAGTAGTATTTAATTTGCTGATTTTGTTTGCCCTTTGTGCCTGTCAAGCACGGCAGGACGTGACGGTAAACGTGGTAGTGAAAGACGCTAAAATGGAACCGGTGGAGTTCTACCTGTTGGAAGCGGATACGGTTTTGCAGATGGACGAAGCCGGGCAGGGCGTGGTGACCCTTCCCGTCAAGGAAGCGCAGTATGGCACGGTGAAATACAAATGGTACACGGCACAGGTGTATTTTGAGCCGGGCAAGGATTTCACCGTCACCTGGGACATGATGCCCTCGGAATTGACCGTCCGTTTTGAGGGAAAGAATGCCGATAAGAATAATTTTATCAACGGCAAGGAGTTGGACAGCCCGCGCATGGGAGACTTTGCTTTGCAGGAAGGCGAGTTGCTGGAGAAGCTGGAGCAGTATTTGAACGACAACCTGACCATTCTGAACAATAAGGGCTTTGCCAAAGATTTTGTTGAAAAAGAGAAGTATCGTTTGACGTACAACGTGTATGGCATGTTGTGGCAATATGCTTTGGGCGGGAGTTCAACCGATGCGTCTTACGATAAAATCGCTTCCTTGCTTGCCGAAGACGAATGGCTGTTGCAATTGACCAGCTACACGAATTACATCACCGGTGCGGTGGAAGCCCTGGCATTGCGGGGGCAGGACTGGGAGAATATGTCTGCCGAAGACCTGACGATGATGAAATTGAATTACGTTACGGCTCACATCACCAACCCTAAAATCAAGGAGTATTTGATTGGCGTTTATGCCATTTCTTACATTGGGACAGAAGGCGTGAACCGTGCCGCCGATATCAAGAAAATATTCGATGACAACGTGACTGACCCGGTCATCCGTGCTGCTTTTGAGAAAGTGTACGAGGAGGGGCAGGTATTGGCTCAGGGCATGCCTTCGCCGGAATTCGAGTATCCGGATATCAACGGCAAAATGGTTAAACTTTCAGACTTGAGAGGCAACCTGGTTTATATTGACATTTGGGCAACCTGGTGCGGTCCTTGCCAGGAGGAATTGCCTCATTTGCAGCGTTTGGAAAAGCAGTTTGAGCCGACAAAAGTGGCTTTCGTCAGCATTTCGATTGACAAGGACAAAGCGGCTTGGGAGAAGGCAGTAAAAGAAGGGAACATGGGAGGAATCCAATTGCGGGCAGGTGCGGACTCTGCCTTTACGGACGCCTACCGTGTAGAGGGTATCCCCCGTTTCATCCTCATTGATGCGGAGGGCAACATCCTGGAAGCGAACATGACCCGTCCTTCCGAGCAAAAAACGCTGATGTACCTCAGCATGTATGCAGAACCGAAATAAGGCATCATGATTATCGTCTTTCTTCATGCAATCCGGCAGGGGCTGAAAAATGCTTCCCTGCCGGATTATTTTATGCGTTCCGGAAAAGGGACTTTTGCCACATTGTAAATCCGGTAAATTTGCATACCTTTGTGCAATAACATAAAAACTGACAGCCATGAAATACCCGATAGGAATCCAGAGCTTTGACAAAATCATTGAAGACGGTTATGTCTACGTGGACAAGACCGATTTGATTTATAACCTTGTAAAGGGAGGGACTATATACTTTTTAGGTCGTCCCCGCCGTTTTGGGAAGAGCTTGCTAGTCTCCACCTTGAAGCATTATTTCTTGGGACACAAGGAATTATTCAAAGGCTTGAAAATCGACAACTTGGAAAAGGACTGGTTGGAATACCCCGTGTTCCATATCGATTTCAACGGTGTGGATTTCACGCAGGAAGATGCCTTGGCTCGGAAATTGGAAGGTTATGTCGCGACTTGGGAAGAGAAGTATGGGAAAAGTGCTAATTTCACGGATATTGGGATGCGTTTTGCTTGTGTGTTGCAACAAGCGCATAAGCGGACGGGGCGTCGCTGCGTGGTGCTGGTGGACGAGTATGATAAGCCTCTGCTGGACGTGCTGGATTCGGGTGCAGAAGTTACCGTGGGCGGCAACCGTGTCTTGTTGGAGGAACGGAACCGCAATGTGCTGTATGGGTTCTACTCAACGTTCAAATTGGCGGACGAGGATTTGCAGTTCGTGCTGCTGACCGGCGTGACGAAGTTTTCGCAAATTACGGTATTCAGCGGTTTCAACCAACCGGCAGACATCAGCATGGTGCGGGACTACGACACCTTGTGCGGTATCACGCAGGAGGAGTTGGAATCTTACTTTGCCGAGCCGATTGCCGAGATGGCAAAGAAGTTCAAGCAGAGCATTCCGGAGATGAAGCGGTTGTTGAAGCAACGGTATGGCGGTTACCATTTCAGTGTGGAGCTGACAGATGTCTATAACCCATTTAGCATCTTGAATGTTTTCAAGAAAATGGAACTGCAGGACTATTGGTTCAGTTTGGGCACTCCGACTTACTTGTTGCGGCTGCTGAGCCATGCGCAGGGTGGCTTGGACGAGATGCCGGGGCGTTATTATTTCTATTCGGATTTTATCGATTACAAGGCAACAGCGGAAAAGCCGCTGCCGATGATTTACCAGAGTGGCTACCTGACCATCAAGGATTACAATTGGGAGGATGAGACTTTCCTGTTGGATTTTCCGAACGACGAGGTGAAGGCAGGCTTTTTTGTCCTTTCCTGAAAAAAGTTGACTGGGTGGCATCTGCCTGCCACCTGGGTACAACCTAAGTACAATCCGGCTGTTTCCCTTTTATTTTCTCCCGCCTTTCTGCGGAGTTTCTGCGGCGGGCGTCGCAGAAACTCCGCAGAAAGGTAACAGCAAGGTTGGAAAAAATACCCGGATTCTACTTAGGTTGTACCTAGGTCGTACCTTGATTCCACGGCTGTCTGTCGTTTGTCAGATTAAAAAGGGGGGAAGGACTTTGTCATATTGCAAATCCTGACGATTTTTTAGAAGGCTTCTGTCATGTTCATGTAGACGCCCCATTTTTGTCCGGGCTCCTTACCGATGTCCAGGCGGAAGTTCTTGCGGGGTTGCAATTGAATGCGGAGGCCAACGCCGTAGTTGAGTTTCCATTTGTTCCAATCGGCAGGAGTGTTGCCCAGTGTGCCGGTGCCAACCCAGCCCACGACGCCGAATTTAGACCAGAAGGCGCCCCGTTCGTAGGCTTCTTGCGACATGAACATGTGGCGGTACTCTACGATGGCGTATGCCATGGACTTGTCGCGGTATTTTCCCCAGGTGTAGCCGCGCAGGTCGAACGGATTGCCGAAGCTGGGCAGTTCCGTGTAGGGCACGTTGTCCATCCCGATTTGGGCTTTGGCAGTCCATGCGAGGGTGCTGCGCCGTTTGAATAACTGTTGGAATTGCCGGTATTCCAGTTCTACCATTTCGTAGTTGTATTTTCCGCCGAGGTATTTCCCGTATATGGTACCCATTGCGCTCAGGAGCATGCCGTTGTATGGCGTGGCTACGTCGTCGCGCGTGTCGTATTGCACGAGGGCGCCGATGCCGATGTTGTGGTATTGGGTGCCGTATTTTTGGATGGCGGCGTTCTGCCACATCCATGAGTCCAGTTTTTTCACGTGGCTGTAGTTTACATCCAGCAAGGCACCTACGTAGATGTTGGGGCGCACTTCCCACACGAAGCGGGGGTAGAGTTGCAGGTTGGACTTGTGGAGGCTTACGGTGTCTTTGCCGTATTGTTCAAAGAGGCGCTCCGCTTCCTTGATTTCATCGAAGCCCACGCCGTAGAAATTCGCCGGCTCTGTACGGTAGCCGTATTTGATGTAAATGCGGAATTTGTTTTCGTTGAAGAACAGCGTGCCTGCGCCTGCTGCCACGAAAGTCCCGTTCAGCGAGATGTTGAATCCCACAGGGATGAACGAACGTTGGCTTACTGTGTCGGAGGAATTCATGCGGAAGCTCATCAAGGCGGCGCCTCCGATGCCGAAAGAGGCTTCCGGGTTGTAGGAGGGTCCTCCCAGAACGGATATCCAGACTTTCTTGTGCGCCCGGATGGAATCCCGTTTTTGCTGACGGAGAAGCTGTTTCAGCTGAGAATCGGACAATTGTGCCGTGTCCTGCTGTGCGAATGCCGGCATTGCCGTGAAAAGTGCGAATAGTATCAATAATATTTTCATGCTCATTAATATAGTGCTGCAAATGTACCGCAAAAATGATGCCCTGCGAAATTTTCAGGCGATTTTTAGAGATAATTCACAACGTTTCTCTCAAATTGTCGCGAAATCGGATTTTTAGTGCTAATTTTGAGGAATCAAAAATTGAACGATTATGACGATTGAAGAACAAGTAAACGAAGGCATTAAGAATGCCATGAAGGCGCATGACAAGGTGCGTTTGGAGACAATGCGCAACATCAAGAAGGTGATTCTTGAAGCCAAGACCCGTCCGGGTGCCGGCGATACGATAGACGATGCAGAGTGCATCAAGCTCATCCAGAAGCTCGCAAAGCAGGGCAAAGAGTCTGCCCAGATTTATAAGGAACAGGGGCGTGAGGATTTGTATGAGCAGGAAAGCGGGCAGGTTGCCGTCCTCGAAGAATTTTTGCCCAAGCAGCTGACTGACGAAGAGTTGGCAGATGCTCTGAAAGCTATCATCGCTGAGGTCGGGGCAACTTCCCCACGCGACATGGGCAAGGTGATGGGCGTTGCGACCAAGAAACTGGCTGGCGTGGCAGATGGCAAACTCATTTCTGCCAAGGTGAAGGAATTGCTTGCCTGACCGTCGGGCAGCTTTTATCCCATTGCCGATGAACGAAGCTGTGCTTGAGAAAGTGAGGGTGCTGGCGGAATCCGCAAAGTACGATGTCTCATGCGCATCCAGCGGCACTTCCCGCGCCCACCGCAAAGGGAGCGTGGGAAGCGCTGCGGGGTGGGGCATCTGCCATAGCTTTGCGGAGGACGGGCGTTGTATTTCTCTCCTGAAAATCATGCTGACCAATTATTGCATGTATGATTGTGCGTATTGCATTAACCGGAGGAGCAATGACATTCCGCGCGCCACCCTTGCCGTGAGCGAGCTGGTGGAGTTGACGATGGAGTTTTACCGCCGCAATTACATCGAAGGCCTGTTTCTCAGTTCCGGAGTCGTGCGCAACCCGGATTACACGATGGAACGCCTTGTGCGCATTGTGAAGGATTTGCGCCGTGTCCACCGTTTCAACGGCTATATCCACCTGAAGAGTATCCCCGGAGCCAGCCGCGAGTTGGTGCGTGAGGCAGGACTGTATGCCGACCGCCTCAGCGTCAATATTGAAATTCCCAACGAGCAGAGCCTGAAACTCCTTGCGCCGGAGAAAGACTTCCAGAGCGTTTTTGCCCCGATGCGCTATATCCGTGAAGGGGTGTTGGAGAATGAGGATGACCGCCGCCGTTTCCGTTATGTGCCCCGTTTTGTTCCTGCCGGGCAGAGCACCCAGATGATTGTCGGCGCGACAGCGGACACCGACCGTGACATCCTGTGCCTGGCTTCTGCACTCTATGCCCGACCGACGATGAAGCGGGTTTATTATTCCGGCTTTATTCCTGTAAATGCTTATGATTCACGCCTGCCTGCCTTGAAGCAGCCTCCGCTTGTGCGCGAAAACCGCCTTTATCAGGCGGACTGGCTGATGCGCTTTTATGATTTCAAGGCGGAGGAATTGGTGGACGACCGTTTCCCTGACCTCGACCTCGAAGTTGACCCGAAGCTCGCTTGGGCATTGCGCCATCCGGAATGTTTTCCTGTGGACGTGAACCGTGCGGATTATGAAATGTTGCTTCGCATTCCCGGCGTGGGCGTGAAGTCTGCCCGCATGATTGCGGCTTCTCGCCGCTACGGGCGTGTGGGCAGCATGCAATTGAAGAAAATGGGGGTGGTGATGAAGAAAGCCGTTTATTTTATCGACTGCCGCGAGTTGCCCGTGAAGACCATCCAGGAGCTTCGCCCCGAACGGGTGCGGCAGTTGCTGCTTCCCAAACCCAAGGTCAAGGACGACCCCCGCCAGCTGAAATTCGATTTTTGAGCCATGAACGTATATGTCTATGACGGCACTTTTGAAGGATTGCTTTCGGCGGTCTTCGAGGCTTATGAGCGGCGGGTGTTTCCGGACGTTCTGCAGGCGGAGGGGGAGATGTTGCCCCTTTTTTATGACCAATTGGTCACTGTGACAACCGATTCCACTCGGGCGGAGCGCGTTTGGCGGGCTTTGCAGAAGAAGCTCTCCCGCGCAGCCTTGGGCATTGTGCTTTCCGTTTGGCAGTCTGAATTGCCCGAAGCCCCCGCTTTGCTTTTCCGCTATATCCGCAAGGCGGTGGATGCTTCCCGTTCGCCGGAGCTGGACTTTGGGGACGACGATGTGCTCCGGGCGGCGCAGATTGCCCGCCGTGTGGCTGCCGAGCGTGAACGGGTCATCCAGTTTGTGCGCTTCCGCAAGGCTGCCGACGGTACTTATTTTGCCCTCATTGAACCGAAGTACAATGTGCTCGCCTCTGCCGTTTCGTATTTCCGTGACCGTTTTGCCGACCAGCTTTGGCTGATTTATGACTGCCGCCGTCGTTTCGGTTATTATTACGATTTGCAGGACGTGCGCGAAGTCGCTTTCAGAGAGGAGGATGCACTTTGCTTCAGCGGCAAGGCTGCCGACGGCTTGTTGGCTGCTGATGAGCGGCTTTTCCAGCAACTTTGGCAAACTTATTTTCGTTCCATCTCTATCCGTGAACGTGCCAATCCCCGCCTGCATCGCAAGGAACTTCCCGTGCGTTTCTGGAAATATCTGACTGAAAAGCAGGGGAAGCAGTAGGGGACGTCAGGCAAAAAACGCTTGGTATTCATGAATGAAATTGGGGGTGAGGTCGCCTGTTTCGATGCCTTGGCGGATTTCCTCGCGAGTCCAGAAACGCCCTTCTTCCACTTCGTCGTTGTCAATGTGAATGCCGTCATGCTCCCGGCAAATGAAAGTGTATACCAGTTCGCGTTCCCGCTCGGTTTCCCAGACATAGGTGGCAAGGGGTTGCGCCGTGAATTGCCGGATGCCCAATTCCTCGCGGGCTTCGCGGTGCAGGGCTTCTTCCGGCGTTTCGCCGATTCCGATGTGCCCGCCAACGGCAGTATCCCATTTGCCGGGGAGGAGTTTCTTTGTCCGGCTGCGTTTTTGGAGAAAAATGCCGCCGTGCCCGTCGGTGATATGCAGGTGTACTACGGGATGCAGCAACCTGTTTGCTCCGTGGCATTCGCTCCGTGGCGCTTTGCCGATAACATCCCCTTGTTCGTTGACAAGGGGAAGCCATTCCTCATTCTTGTCTGCAAATTTCATAAGCCAAAGATTATATTCTGCAAACGTAATGTTTTTTCGGCATATCATCAAGTGCCGGGGGCGGATTTGTTGTCGGGGCAGAGTCAAACAGCAAGTGCAATATTAGGAAATTAATTTGAAGAACTCCTTTTTTGGAGTGGAAAAGTTGAGTTTTTCCCTTGGTCTTCGGTTAATTTTATATTGTATCTCCTTAATGAAGTTTTCGGATAGTTCCTTAAAATCCGTTCCCTTGGGTATGTCGGCAGAGTCAAACAGCAAGTGCAATATTAGGAAATTAATTTGAAGAACTCCCTTTTTGGAGTGGAAAAGTTGAGTTT
>CALUKF010000049.1 GCA_944321145.1 uncultured Odoribacter sp.
GGTCATCAGGAAAAACCAATTTTATCTCCCTATTTTAACACAAAATGTTTGATGAAATCATAGTAATAGGGGAGGTGTCAGCTTTGCTGACGGAGGAGTATGATGGAAAGCCTCCCGGCACAGCCGTTTGCCTTGCGGCGTATGCGGTTTAGAGCTTGCTGGCGTCGATGAGCAACTCTTTGTTGTATTCGCCTTTGGCGAGCTTGTCTGCCACGTTCTTGAACGCCTTGATGGTGTATTCCACGTCCTCCATGGTGTGCTCGGCGGTCGGGATGAGGCGGAGCAGGAGTTGCCCTTTCGGGATGACGGGGTAAACCACGATGGAGCAGAAGAGGTTGTAATTCTCGCGCAGGTCGAACACGACTTGCATGCCTTCTGCCACGCTGCCGGAGAGGTAGACGGGGGTCACCATGGAGTTGGTGATGCCGATGTTCATGCCGTCAGCCTTGAGCCCTTCCTGGAGGGCATGGGCGATGGTCCACAGTTTTTCGCGGCGTTCGGGCTGCGTCTTGAGCATTTCCAGGCGTTTGATGGCTCCTTCGACCATGGGCATGGTGAGGGATTTGGCAAACATTTGGGAACGCATGTTGTAGCGGAGGGACATGCAGACATCTTCGTCGGTGGCAACGAAAGCGCCGAACCCTGCCATGGCTTTGGCAAAGGTGCCGAAATAGAGGTCTACTTTGTCCTGCACGCCGAAGTGTTCGCCGGTGCCGGCTCCCGTGGGTCCCATGGTGCCGAAGCCGTGCGCGTCGTCCACGAGGAGGCGGAAGTTGAATTCGGACTTCATGGCAGTGATTTCATCGAGCTTGCCGAGGTCGCCTGCCATGCCGAACACGCCTTCGGTCACAACGAGGATGCCGCCGCCGGTGGTTTCCACGTATTTCGTGGCGTGCTCCAGCTGTTTGCGCAGGCTGTCCATGTCGTTGTGTACGTACACGTAGCGTTTGGCTGGGGAGACGCGCAAGCCGTCCATGATGCAGGCGTGCGCTTCGGCGTCGTAGACGATGCAGTCGTGGCGGGAAGTCAGGCAGTCGATGATGGAAATCATGCCCTGGTAGCCGAAGTTGAGCAGGAATGCATCCGGCTTGTGCTCAAATTCTGCCAATTGCGATTCCAGGTATTCGTGCCGCGAGGTCTGCCCGCTCATCATGCGCGCGCCCATGGGGTAAGCAAGCCCCCAGCGTGCTGCCGCTTCGGCATCGGCTTTCCGGACTTCCGGGTCGTTGGCGAGCCCGATGTAATTGTTCAAACTCCAGTTTAACACTTCTTTCCCGCGAAACATCATGCGGGGTCCGATTTCTCCTTCCAGTTTCGGGAATGCGAAATAGCCGTGTGCCTCTTTGGCATACTGGCCGATATTTCCTCTTTGTTTTTTTACTCTTTCAAAAATGTCCACGTCAGTTGTATTTTGAAGATTTGTTGATACTTTTTAATGACGCAAAATTAATAAATGCGGAGGAAAAACCGTCGTTTTGGGGGATAAAAGTTCAAAGATTGGGTATAAGTACGCATTGCCCGGGCGTAAAAAACACCCCTTGTGCAAGCGTTTGGGGATTTTCGTTTGGGGGGAATGATTTTTTCTGTAAATTTGCGCCGTTTTAAATCATAGACAAGATGGGAAAGTTTTTGACATCAAGGAGTGAAGACTATTCACAATGGTATAATGAATTAGTGGTTAAAGCCGGCTTGGCGGAGCAGTCTGCCGTGCGCGGATGTATGGTAATCAAGCCTTATGGTTATGCAATCTGGGAGAAAATCCAACGGACGCTGGACGACATGTTCAAGGCGACGGGGCACGTGAATGCCTATTTCCCGTTGCTGATTCCGAAGTCTTTCTTTTCGCGGGAGGCAGACCATGTAGAGGGCTTCGCGAAGGAATGCGCCGTTGTGACCCATTACCGCCTGAAGAACGACCCGCAGGGCGGGGGCGTGGTGGTGGATCCGGCTGCTAAGCTGGAGGAGGAGTATATTATCCGCCCGACGTCCGAGACGATTATTTGGAATACTTATAAGAATTGGATACAGTCCTACCGCGACCTGCCCATCCTGTGCAACCAGTGGGCAAACGTGATGCGCTGGGAGATGCGCACGCGGATGTTCCTCCGGACGGCGGAGTTCCTGTGGCAGGAGGGACATACCGCCCATGCCACCAAGGAGGAGGCGCTGGAGGAGGCGAACCGGATGGTGCGCGTGTATGCCGATTTCGCGCAGCAGTGGATGGCGTTGCCCGTGATTATGGGCTGCAAGAGTGAGAGCGAGCGGTTTGCCGGGGCATTGGACACGTTCACGATTGAGGCATTGATGCAGGACGGCAAGGCGTTGCAGGCGGGAACGTCGCATTTCCTGGGGCAGAATTTTGCCAAGGCGTTCGACGTGCAGTTTACAAACAAGGAAGGGAAGTTGGAATATGTGTGGGCAACGTCGTGGGGCGTGTCTACGCGCCTGATGGGGGCGTTGATTATGGCGCATTCGGACGACAACGGATTGGTGTTGCCGCCTAAGTTGGCGCCGACGCAGGTGGTGATTGTGCCGATTTACAAAGGCGCCGACGGCTTGCAGAAGATTAGCGCGTAGGTGAAGCGTCTGTTGGAGGCTTTGAGGGCGAAGGGCATTTCGGTGAAGTACGACGACCGCGACACGCAGAAGCCGGGTTGGAAGTTTGCGGAGTATGAGTTGCAGGGCGTGCCGGTGCGTCTGGCAGTAGGCGAGCGCGATTTGGAGAACAACACCATCGAGGTGGCACGGCGCGACACGCTGGAGAAGGCGACCCTGCCTTTCGACGGGATTGTGGAACATGTGGAAAATTTACTCAACGAGATACAGGAGAATATTTACCGCAAGGCGTTGGCTTTCCGTGACAGCATGATTACGAAGGTGGACGATTACGAGGAGTTCAAGCGGCTGCTGGAGACGAAGGGTGGCTTCTTCCTTTGCCACTGGGACGGCACGCCGGAGACGGAGGAGCAAATCAAGGCAGACACGAAGGCAACGATTCGCTGCATCCCGTTTGACAGCCCGGAGGAGGAAGGACGCGACATGGTGAGCGGCAAGCCTTCGCACCGGAGAGTGTTGATTGCAAAAGCATATTAAATGACGGTATTAGAGCGTTTTTTACGATATATCAAGGTTGATACGCAGTCGGATCCCCACACGGGTCTGAATCCGAGCACGCCGGGGCAGATGGATTTTGCCCTGATGCTCTGCGAGGAGTTGCGGCGCATCGGTTTGCAGGATGCAGAGGTGGACGGGAACGGCTATGTCATGGCTTCCCTGCCCTCCAATGTGGAACGGGAAGTGCCGGTCGTTGGGTTTATCGCCCATATAGACACCAGCCCCGAGCTGAGCGGAAGGAATGTGAACCCGCAAATTATTGAGCATTATATGGGGAATGACATTGTGCTGAACAAAGAGCGGGACTTGGTGCTGGCAGTGGACGATTTCCCGGAGCTGAAGCATTATGTGGGGCAGACGCTGGTCACGACGGATGGGAATACGCTTCTGGGGGCAGACGGGAAGGCAGGCGTGGCGGAAATCATGTCTGCCATGGAATATTTGGTGCAGCACCCGGAGTTGAAGCACGGGAAAATTGCGGTTTGCTTCACGCCGGACGAGGAGATAGGGGAGGGGGCGGACTATTTTGACGTGAAGCGTTTCGGGGCACGGTTTGCCTATACGCTGGACGGCGGCGGGTTGGGCGAGTTGCAGTTTGAGAATTTCAATGCGGCGGTTGCTACGATTACCTTTCGGGGACGCAGTTTCCATCCGGGGTATGCCAAGAACAAGATGGTCAATTCCCTGCTGGTTGCCAATGAGTTTATATCCAACCTGCCGCGCAAGGAGTCGCCGGAGAATACGTCGGACTACGAAGGCTTTTTCCATGTGCATGCCATCCACGGCGATGTGGAGACGACGGTGGTCGATGTGTTGATCCGCGATTTCGACAGGGAGCGTTTCGGGATGAGGAAGAGCATGTTGGAGAACGGGGTGCGCGAATATTCAAAGCGTCCCGGGCTGACGGTGGAGATGGAGGTGAAAGACCAATACTATAATATGTTGGAGAAGATTACGCCGCTGCATTACATCATCGACATTGCCAAACAGGCAATGCAGGATGTGGACGTGAAGCCGCAGATTGTCCCGATACGGGGCGGAACGGACGGGGCGCGCCTTTCGTTCATGGGGCTGCCGGCGCCGAATCTTTTTACCGGCGGGCATCACTTCCATGGGCGTTATGAGTACATCCCGGTGGAGTCGATGGAGAAAGCGGTGCAGGTCATTGTGCGGATTGCGGAATTGTGTACCAAAATCTGACAGGAAAGCATGACAGGCGGGCAGGGAAGAAGGGGTGTAGAGTTCTGTATAAAAGTTAAAGATACTCCTATTTTGGGGGCTGAATATAGGTTTTGTGTGAAACAAATATAAATTACCGGATAATGTTAGGGGTGGCGGGATGGATTGGCATTGTTTTTGCATCACAACTTCATTGTAACGTCACACGTTTGTAATGACAACTTAACAACGAGCATTTACATTTGTAGCGTTCAAAACACAAAAAACATTTTTTTCATAAGTTTGTATTAGGTTAGTTAGTAGCGAAAAGTTTCCAGCTGTGAAAGCTCGAAACTTTTCTTTTTTCCCGGCATTCCCTTCGAGAATGGGTAAAAATGAGTATTGGGTTTTCCGGGGATTGTGTTAGCTTTGCATTTTAGTTTAATTGAGAAACTTGACACGATGCATAATATTCTTATTTTATTGTCATTGACAGCATGTTTGTGTGCCGCTTGCCCGTTGGATGCCAGGTCGCAAGGGACGGAGGACACTGCCCGCCGTTATGACCCGGCACAATATCCCGATTTGAAAGGCGAAATCCAATTGTCCGGAGCCTTTGCTTTGTACCCCATGGTGGTGCGTTGGGCGGAGGAGTTCCGCAAGCTCCATCCGGAGGTGCGGATTGACATTTCGGCAGGCGGCGCGGGAAAGGGCATCACGGATGCCTTGGCGCGGGTGGTGGATTTGGGTATGGTGTCGCGCGATGTTTACCCCCAGGAGTTGGAGAAGGGGGCGTTGCCGATAGCCGTGGCAAAGGATGCCGTCATTCCGACGGTCAATGCCGAGAATCCGCTGATTGCGCAGCTTTTGGAAACAGGGCTGACCTTGGAGGCGGCAAAGCGCCTTTGGCTGGAGCCAGGAAAGAAGACCTGGGGCGAGGTGTTGGGGACGGCGAGCACCATTCCGGTGCATGTCTATACCCGTTCGGATGCCTGCGGGGCGGCGGAGACCTTCGCTTTGTGGCTGGGCGTGAAGCAGGAGGATTTGGAGGGGACTGCCGTGTTCGGCGACCCCGGAGTGACTTCCGTCGTGCAGCGGGACAAGGTGGGCATCGGCTATAATAACATCGCTTACGCTTACGACATCCACACGAAGAAGCCCTACAACCACATCACTGTCATGCCGCTTGACCTGAACGGCAACGGGCGGATAGACCCGGAAGAGGATTTTTATGAGACAAGCGCGGATTTGAATGCGGCAATTGCTGAGGGGCGTTTCCCCAGTCCTCCGGCGCGTGAACTGTATCTCGTGTCCTCCGGCGTCCCGGAGAAACGGGAGGTGAAGGCTTTCCTGGAATACATCCTGACCGACGGGCAGGCGTACACTTCGGAGGTCGGTTTCGTGGGATTGTCTGCGGAGTTGTTGAATCGGGAATTACTTAAACTGCACGGGAAATGACGAGGGGGGAATACAAGATTGCGCAGAAGACTTCGGTCTTTCGGTTGCTAAAGGACAAGATGGCAGGTTCTGTCATGTTCACGTTCACGATGCTTTCGGTGCTGTTGCTGATACTCATTGGGGCAGGTTTGGTGATTAAGTCCTTGCCGATTTTGGAGGAGAAATCTTTGTGGGAATTGCTCTTCACGTCGAAATGGAAGCCCATGCGGGGCGATTTCGGTTTCCTGCCTTTCATTATGGGAACGCTGTGGGTGACGGTGATTGCCATTGTGTGGACGTTGCCGGTGTCGTTGTTCACTGCCATTTTTTTGACCGAAAACTCCCGTTCGTGGGTAAAGAAGGTGGTTTTCCCCGCTTTGGATATTTTGGCAGGGCTGCCGTCGGTGGTCTATGGGGTGTGGGGCATCTTGGTGGTCGTGCCGTGGATTTCCGACTCGTTGGCTCCCCATTTCGTGGAATACTCTACGGGCTATTCGACCCTGACGGCAGGCATTGTTCTGGGCATTATGATATTGCCGTTGATGATTAGCCTTTTCGTGGAACTCTTTTCCTCCGTGCCGCAGGATTTGCGCGAGGCATCGCTTTCGCTGGGTGCGACGCGTTGGCAGACCACGAAGTATGTGCTCCTGAAGAAGACTTTCCCCGGCATGGTGGCGTCCGTGACCCTTGCCATATCGCGGGCGATGGGGGAGACGATAGCCGTGCTGATGGTGTGTGGAAACATTGTCCAGATGCCCGGTTCGCTGTTCGACGGTTGCTATCCGCTGCCTGCCCTGTTGGCGAACAACTATGGGGAAATGTTGTCGTTGCCGTTGTACGAATCGGCTTTGATGCTGTCGGCATTAATCTTGTTCGTCGTGGTATTCGTGTTTAATATAGTGTCACGTTTGATATTGCGGAAAATAGAGAGGACTTTGGTATGAAGATAAAGTTTGTCGAAGAGAAAGTTATGAAAGGCATCATGCTGCTGACCACCTTGCTGGTCTTCCTGTTCGTAGGCAGCATATTGTACACCATCATTAAGAACGGCTTGCCGGCATTGAATTGGGAAATGCTTACCTCCCTCCCCGGCGGCGGGTTTTATATCGGCAAGGAAGGCGGTTTGCTGAACGCCATTGTCGGCTCCCTTTACATTGTGGGGGCTTCCACGGTTTTGGGTTTGGTGGTGAGCATTCCGGTTGTCTTTTACCTGAATGTCTATTTGAAGCGCAATTCCAAACGCGCCTCTTGGGCACGGTTGGCATACGATGTCCTTTTCGGCATTCCTTCTATTGTCTACGGGGCTTTTGCCTTCACTATCATGATATATTTCGGCTTGAAAACTTCGCTGGCAGGCGGGATTATCGTCATTACCCTTTTGATAATCCCTATTTTTATCCGCTCAATGGACGAGATTGCCCGTGAGTTGCCACAAGATATGTTGCACGCCTCCTATTCTTTGGGTGCTACCCGTTTTGAGACTATCAAAGTGGTCATTCGCCAAATTGCGCCGGGGATTGCCACGGCAACCCTGCTTTCCATCGGGCGCGCAATCGGTGATGCGGCGGCGGTCATGTTCACTGCCGGATATACCGACAGCATTCCCACTTCTTTGAGCCAACCGGCGGCAACCCTGCCTTTGGCAGTATTCTTCCAGTTGAGCAGCCCCATACCGGAAGTGCAGGAGCGTGCTTATGCCGCAGCCTTGATATTGACGGGAATCGTTTTGGTACTTAGCCTATTGGGGCGGATTATTACCAACCGTTTTTCCAAAAACAAAATCCAGTAACTTCTAAATGCTACGATATGAAACTCCCCTTTTTAAGCAAAAAGATTAAATGGTATATGGCGGATTGGAACGAGACGGAATTGAAGAAAGGCTTTTTCCGTCCCGACCAGAAATTCCGCACCGATAATGCTATGCGGTCGAATATGGTCGTAGACCACTTGAATGTGACTATCCAGGGCAACCATATCCTGAAGGACGTTTCTGTAGAGATTCCCGACCGCAAAATCACTTGCATCATCGGACCTTCGGGCTGCGGGAAATCCACTCTCTTGAAAAGCCTTAACCGCCTTTTGGATGCCAACGAGGATGTGAAAATTACCGGTCAGGTCATTGTTGACGGAGAGGAGCTCTATGCGCCTGGTGTGGAAATCACCCATATTCGCCGCAAAATGGGGCTTTTGTCGCAGCGTCCTTGTCCGCTTCCCATGTCTATTTACGACAACATCGCCTATGGGTGCCGCATCCACGGCTTGCGTAATCGTAAGAAGCTCAATATGGTGGTGCGCTATTACCTTCAGGCGGTGGGTTTGTGGGAGGAGGTAAAAGACCGTTTGCATTCCCCGGCGGCGCGCATGTCCATCGGGCAGCAGCAGCGGCTTTGCCTGGCGCGTGGGCTTGCCGTTGAGCCTCAATTTATCTTGGCAGACGAGG
Organism: uncultured Odoribacter sp.; assembly: GCA_944321145.1. Lineage (GTDB taxonomy): Bacteria > Bacteroidota > Bacteroidia > Bacteroidales > Marinifilaceae > Odoribacter. The sequence goes on from CALUKF010000049.1 coordinate 8,150, forward strand.
CAACCTCCGCCTTAGACCCTATTTCGAGCAAGACCATTGAAGATTTGTTCCTCAAACTTCGTGAAGAATACGCGATTGTATTGGTGACGCACACTTTGCGCCAAGCCCTGCGGATTGCCGATTACGTGATATTCATGTACATGGGTGAGATTGTCGAAGCCGGTACTGCCGAACAAATTTTCAAGCACCCCCAGAAAGAGTTGACCCAGAAGTACCTCTCCGGTGTCTTTAGCTAATCCCCGCTCTAAATAAATATCCGAAATCATGAAAGAGATTGCAGATGAACTAAATAAACGCTTTGCAGGACACGCTCCGGAAGAAATTATTGCCTACTTCCTCCAGACTTATCGGGGGCACATCGCCCTTGCTTCCAGCATGGGTTTGGAAGACCAGGTATTGACTCACATGATTTGCGCCCTTGATGCAACGACTCCCATATTCACTCTCGATACAGGGCGCCTTTTTCCTGAGACCTATAGCCTGATAGAGCGTACAAACTTGACCTACGGCATCAAGATTCGCCTTTATTTCCCCGACTACCGCGAAGTGGAAGAAATGGTGGCTGCACATGGCGTGAATCTCTTTTACGAAAGCATCGAAAAACGCCGTCTCTGCTGCCATGTCCGGAAACTGACCCCCTTGAAACGGGCGTTTGCAGGCTTGCAGGTATGGATATGCGGTTTGCGGCGCGAGCAGTCCGTGACGCGTCGGTCGGATGAATGTGTAGAGTGGGATGCCCAAAATGGTTTGCTGAAACTGAATCCTCTCATCGACTGGACAGAAGCACAAGTCTGGGATTATATCCGCAGCCATGCAGTGCCTTACAACAAACTGCACGATGCCGGTTTTCCCAGCATCGGTTGCCAACCCTGCACCCGTGCCATCCGTCCCGGCGAAGACATTCGCGCCGGCAGATGGTGGTGGGAAGCCCCCACCCACAAAGAATGTGGCTTGCATCAATAATCTATTCTTTTGGGATTAATTCTTTTCATTAGTGAGAGTTTGAGTCGGGAAAAATATTTTTTGAAAATTAGGAATATGGCGGTAAAAGTTTTAACCAACTCAATTTTTTAAGATAATACAAAATATGGAAAGTGGAAGCCCTGCCTCGAAAGCGTGACAGGCTTTCGGGCAGGGCTTTCAAATACTGGATGGCAGAGGGCTGCGCTTAGAGTTGGTATTGCAGCAGTTGTGCCATGACGTTTTGGTACTCTTTCTCTACGTCGAGGTAGTTTTGGATGCTGTCGTAGAGGAGGGATATTTCCACGAAATAGTCTACCATGGAGATTTGTCCGGTGGAGAGTGCCCGGTTCAGCAAATCTTCCGTGCGTTGCAGGGCAATGGTTTCTGCGTATTCATCGCGGGAAGCCTGCAGGGCTTGGGCTTGCAGGTAGAGGTCGTGTAGCGTGGCTTTCAGCGTCTGGGTGTTGTCTTCCAGGTTGAGGACGGCGTATTCTGCCTGGGCTTTTGCCTGGCGCACGGTGTTGCGGTTTTCCCATAGGGGGATGGAGATGCCAATGCGGAAGCCGTTCATGTTCGCGTCGCTCCCCCCGTTGCGGCGGTAACCGAGGTCGAATTTCGGCAGGGTGAGGGCACGGTTGACTTTCACTTCCTGTTGTGCCGCATCGGACTCGCTGCCCAAGTTCCTCAGGTTCGGGTCGGCTGCAAGGTAGGCGCTTTCCAATTCCTCGTAGGCAGGCAATGCAGGGAGGACGGGAAATTCCGTGTCGGAAAATTCAATGGGAAGTCCGCCGTTGAGGGATTGCAGCAATTCCATTTGGGCGCGCAAGGCTGCCGCATTGCGGCGGCTGGCATTGTTGGCATTGACTTTTTCCAGTTGGATTTTGTTGTATTCCATCTGGTTGGCTGCGCCAAGGGCAAGACGCTCGCGGTAGAGCTGCTCCAATTGGTCGGCATTTTGCAGGCGTTTTTCCAATAAGGCGCGTTGTTTCCGGAGGTAAATGATTTCCTGGCAAGCCTGTTGGGCTTTCAGGAGAACCTGCTGCCGGGTTACAGCATATTGGTAATCGGCGCCGGCGACTTTCAGTTTCGACAATTTGTTTTTGTTGAAATACGTTGTCGGAAAGTCAAAGGACTGTACGGCAGCAAATTCATAGGCATTGCCGCCACCTTCGCCGCCAGCCCAAAGCTGGTTAAGCTCGACGGAAGGATTGGGCAGGAATTTGCCGGTGCGGGCTTCCAGCTTTTGGCTTTGGTTGAGTTGCTGCCCTGCCCGGAGGGTCGTGTTGTTGGCTTCAATGCTTTCCAGAACGTCGCCGATGCCGGATTGCGCCAGCAGGGGAAGCGGGCAAGCGAAAAGCAGAAGGATAAGATATAAATTCTTGTTCATGATGTCTGTTTTTAAGGTTCCACAATTCGGGTTTGCTGTTTAGCCAATTGCCTTTTGCTCAAGAGATAGTATACAATGGGCACAACAAAACCATTTAAAAGGGTTGAGCTGAGCAAGCCGCCGAGGATGACTTGCGCCATCGGGCTTTGGATTTCGTTGCCCGGCAGGTCGCTGCCTACTGCCAACGGAATCAAGGCAAGCGCGGACGTGAGTGCGGTCATCAGGATGGGGTTCAAACGGTCGAGTGAACCGTGTATGATACTTTCCACCAAGTCATTCCCTTCCTCGCGCAATTGGTTGTAGTGTGCCACAAGGAGGATGCCGTTACGGGTAGCGATTCCGAAGAGGGAGATGAACCCGATGATGGCAGGAATGCTGATGACGCCTGACGTAAACCAGATGCTGAATACGCCGCCGATAATGGAGAGGGGCAAGTTCAGCATGATGATGCCCGACAGGGGCACGCTCTTGAACTCATGGTACAGAATCAAGAAGATTATCAAGATGGAAATCAAGGAAGTCAAGAACAAAGTGCGCGAGGCTGCCGCTTCGCTCTCGAACTGCCCGCCGTATTCCACATGATAGCCTTCGGGGAAAGAGATTTGATCGTCAATGGTCTGTTGGATATCGTTCACCACGCCTTTCAAGTCACGCCCGGCGACATTGGCAGAAACGACGATTTTGCGCTGCACGTTCTCGCGGCTGATAGTATTCGGTCCGGAGAGGGGCAGTACGTCTGCCACGTAATGCAGGGGCACTTTCTTGCCGTTGGCATCAAGGGTCAACTCACTGATTTCCTCCATGGTGGAGCGCACGTTGTCATTGACTTTGACGGTAAGGTCGAACACTTTGCCATTTTCATTGACTTGGGAAACGACCTTCCCATAGAGGGCTACGTTTACAAATTCAGAGAATTGCGGCATGGTAATCCCGTATTTGGCAAGCATGTCGCGTTTGGGCTGGATTTGCAGTTGCGGGCGTTCGATTTGCTGTTCGAGCGTCAGGTCTGCAATGCCTTCAATGCCTTGGATGGAGTTTTTGATTTGGCTGCCAAGGTTGAAGAGCTTGTTTAAATCCGGACCGAAGATTTTAATGGCAATATTTGCCTGCGTGCCGGAAAGCATCGCATCAATACGGTGGGAAATCGGTTGTCCGATTTCGATGTTCGCGCCTTTAATGGTGCCCAGTTGTGCGCGCACGGCGGCAAGGAACTCGTCACGGGTACGGTCTTTCAATTCAAAGGGCGCCTCGATTTCCGATGTATTCACGCCCAAAGCATGCTCGTCCAGTTCGGCGCGCCCTGTTTTGCGGGCAACGGTTTGTACTTCGGGGAACTCCATCAACATTTTTTCAGCCAGAAGCCCCATCCGGTCGGATTCTTCCAAAGATACCCCCGGCATGGTGCTGACGTTGATAGTCAACGAACCTTCGTTAAAGGGAGGCAGGAAGCTGCGCCCCTGTTGTGTCAAGAGAACGATAGACACCACGAGAAGGACGCTCGCTGTGCCAATGACTACTTTCTTGTGGCGCAATGCCCAGTCGAGCGAGTGCCTGTAGGCATGTTTCAGCGAACGGGAAACAATCGGTTCTTTTTCGATTTTCTTCAACGCTTTTTCGGTGGTCAGCAGGTAGCTGCACAATACCGGTGTCAAAGTCAGGGCGATGACCGTGGAGGCAAAGAGCGCCACGACAAAGGCGATGCCCAGCGGTATCAGCATGCGCCCTTCCATGCCCGACAGGAAGAAAAGCGGAAGGAAACAAGCCACGATAATCAGCGTGGAATTGAGAATCGGCATACGAACCTCCTTGGATGCTTCAAATACCAACCGGAGGAGCGGGATGCGCTCTTCTTTGGGCTTTAGGCGGTTCTCCCTCAGCCGCTTGTACACATTCTCCACGTCTACAATGGCATCGTCCACCAGCGAACCGATGGCAATGGCAAGCCCGCCAAGGCTCATGGTGTTGATGGTCAGTCCCATGGCATGCAACACCAGAATCGCCATCAGCATAGAAAGCGGCAAAGCAATCAGCGAAATGATCGTCGTGCGGAAGTTCATCAAGAAGAAGAAAAGCACGATGACCACAAAGATAGCCCCCTCAAAGAGAGATTTCTGAATGTTGTTGATAGAGCTGTTAATGAAACGTGACTGGCGGAAAATGTCTGTCGAGATATTGACGTCTGCCGGCAGTGTCTTTTGCAATTCCTGCAATGAGGCATCCAATTGGTCGGTCAATTCCAGCGTATTGGTGTTCGGCTGCTTGGTCACGGTGACGAGCACTGCCGGTTTGCCTTTTTCGGAAGCCAATCCCAACTTGGGGGTCTTAGCACCTATTTTCACGTCGGCGATATCGGCAAGGGTGATGGGCAGGTCGTTAACGGTCTTAACCACCGCCTTCCCGATTTCCTCCACGTGGGTCGTTGCGAGGACGCCTTGCACAATGTACTCGTTACCGTATTCATAGAGCACGCCGCCGGTGGCGTTCTGGTTCATGTTTTCTACGACGGGAAGCACTTCATCGAGGCTGACGCCGTAGTGGCGCATCCGTGCCGGGTCGAGAAGTATCTGGTATTCTTTGATGTCGCCGCCAATGACAGCCACCTGTGCCACGCCGCCGGTGGACAGCAGGCGGGGACGGATTGTCCAGTCGGCAATCGTCCGCAAATCTTGGAGGGAGGTGGTGTCGGCGGTCAAGCCGATAATCATCATTTCGCCAAGGATAGAGGACTGGGGACCCAAGGTGGGTTGCCCGACGTTGTTGGGCAGGGCATCGCCGACGGTTGCCAGCTTTTCGGAAACAATCTGGCGTGCCGTATAAATGTTCGTGCCCCATTCAAATTCCACCCACACGACAGAAAAACCCGTCGTCGAGGAAGAACGCACGCGGCGCACGTCGGTCGCTCCGTTTACGGCAGTCTCAATGGGGAAGGTCACCAGGCGTTCCACTTCTTCAGGTGCCATGCCCTGTGCCTCGGTCATGACGACCACGGTCGGGGCGTTCAGGTCGGGGAACACGTCCACTTCCATGTTCGAAGCGGTGATGCCTCCCCATACCAGCAAGGCTGCGGACGCCAAGAGAATCAGCAGCCGGTTGTGTAAGGAATATTGTATGATTTTATTCAACATAGCATACGATTTTACCGATTAATGTTCATGAGTATGTCCCGGAATGGCTGCCGATGCCGATGCCATTTTCACTTGATAGGCGCCCTTGGTCACGATGCGGTCGCCCGGGTGCACGCCGTTCAGGATTTGGATTTCTTTCCCGTTGCTGGCGCCGACCTGCACTTCCTGCTTCTGGTAGCCTTCTTCATCCAATTGCCTGTAGACGTAGAAATACCCCATCTCGTTGGTCAAGGCAGTAAGGGGAAGGCTGATGACATTTTCCATAGGCGTGGAAATCAAGTAAACTTCTACAAAAGAACCGGGGATAATATCGCCACGGTTGTCGAACTCGAAAGTCACCGGAATAAAAAACGTGTTGTCCGTAGCCGATTTCCCTGCCGACAGGAGCCGTCCGGAAAGTGCTTTCAATTCATGCACTTGATTGTCATACGGGGTCTTGAAATTGGCAGTCGTGATGTTCCGCAAAGCGGCATAATGCTTTTCGGACACATCGGCACGGAGCACGAGGCGGCGGTTCTGCGATACGGTGGCAATCGCCTGCCCGGCAGTGACATACTCGCCGTCCTTCACATTAATGGATTTGATGTATCCGCCGAGCGGAGTATTCACGCCCACCCCCTGCGGGCTGTTTTTTCCGGAAATGGCATCGAACGCGATTTTGGCTTCCTGGTAGGCGAGGACAATGCTCTCGAATTCCTTTTGGGAGATGATTTTGTCCCCGATGAGCTTCTGTGCCCGTTCATATTCCGCCTTGGCTTGTTCATAAGCGGCACGGGTGCGCTCATAATAATCGCCGTCGCCCAGATGTTTGCTGGCAATATAGAAAACCGGCTCGCCTTCCTGGACAGGAGACCCTACGGTCAGGTCGTGGTCGGCATACGAAACGACGCCGTTGTTCGTGGCGACGATAACCGACTCATCCCCAGGTGCCGAGAGGATTTGCCCCGTGGTTTTAATCACCTGGTGGAAGGTGCCGGGTTGGATTTCGCGCACTTCAAACTCTGTCCGGGCTGCTTGAGCCTTGGTGAAAATGATTTCATCGCTGTGTGCTCCGGCCTCTCCCTCGTGCACGTGTCCGCTGATTTCGGCGGCATGGTCATGTCCCTCGTGGGCGTGGTCATGGTCTTTGTGGTCGTGGGTGGCATGGTCATGCGCTGCATGGTCATGGTCGTGTCCGTCGTGCGCATGCGGGTCATGCGCTTCTGTCGTTTCATGTACGTGTCCCTGCTTGGCTGTATTCTTGCAGCCGTAAAAGCAAATGGGCAACAGGAGTAAAAATAAAATAGTTTTCATGGTTATATAAATGTTTTTTGATTTCTGCGAACAAAATAAATCATTTCTTTCTGCAACAGGGTTGCAATTAAACTTTCCCCCTTATCATTAGGGGCATACTTTAAAACGTGATATAAAATGCTTGCATATTCCTCCGTCTGCTTTGCAGCCACCTCTCCTACCTTATGGAAGGAGATTGATTACCAGTGGTCTTAAACTCTCCCTCTATCTTAGAGGGAGTACCCCGAAGGGGGGAGGAAGTATGATAAAAAGGCATTTTGGCACACCGCTCCTCAACATATTGCCGGAGGCGCCCTTCCTGCCCGGTTTGTTGCCAGGCAGGCGGCATGCAATTCCTCCCGATAGGCGACGGGAGAAAAGGCTTGTTTTTCGAGAAATACATATTTGAATGCCAACGGGCTGGCAGGCAAGAAAAACCATTGCCCGTCGGGAAGTGTCCGTCCGTCTTCCGGGTGCTCCACGCCGGACTGGCTTCTGCCCACCTGCGTCTGGAACAATTGGCTCACGCACCCCTTGTCCTCGTGGTCATGCCCTTCGTGCCCGTGGGGGAGGCAAGGCGTTTCATCCTCGCAATGGGCTGCGTTGAAACAAATATAGGCTTCGTGGTGATGATGGGGTACGACCGTAAAAGCAAGCATCGTCACGCTTGCCAAAAGCAGGAAGAAAAAAGTAATCGCTTTTCTGAACAGGTTCATCATGCTTTGTTTTTTACGGTTAAAATGCAAGGCAAAAGTAAACCTTAAAAAGAAAAATGCAAATGTTTCCGCCAAATTTAAATAAACATTAACGAAAACACCTGCATTTCCCTGCATCCCCTTACGCCTTGGGGTGCTGGGCAAGGAATCCCCGCAGCATCAATTCCGCCGTCGCAGGATTCGTTGCGATGGGCACATTGTGCACGTCGCATACCCGCATGAGCATCTGCACATCCGGTTCATGGGGATGCTTGCCGAGCGGGTCGCGGAAGAAAATCACCATCCCCACCTTGTGTTCTGCCACCAATGCCGCAATTTGCGCGTCGCCCCCCAACGGACCGGAGAGCAAGCGTTCCACTTCCAAACCGGAATCCTGGGCATGCTTGCCGGTGGTTCCCGTGGCGACAATCTCCATTCCTGCCGACTTCAGAAAGTCCATGTGCTTATTCAGAAACGCCACCATTTCTGCTTTTTTCCCGTCATGGGCAATAACTGCTATTTTCATATCCAATCTATTCTTTAATCGTGTTCATTGATTACAGAAGGCAAAATTACGGCTTTATTTCCAATTTTTCCGCTACCCCCCGGATAATTCGCTCCGTATCCTCAAAAAATTGCCGGTACAGGACGGAATCCTGCCTGCCCAACAGCCTCTCCGCTTCCGGTTGCGGGACGACATAATAACGCCGCCGCCCCTCCTCCACAGGGCGGTGTACATAATGCCCCAGATACTTCATGCCATACCGCGTGCGTCCCCTCTCGCATTGGATATCCAGAAAAACGGAAATTCCCCCGTTCGTCCGGCGCTGGCTTTGGTTCGATACAAAATTGCCGAGCGAATAAACCGTTACCCCCACCGTGTCCTCCTCTTGCACGCAATACTCCACCGGCTGCACAACGTGCGGGTGCGACCCGATGACAATGTCCGCCCCGTGGGCATGCAGGAAATCCGCCAGCCTCCTTTGCTCCGCGTTGGGCAGCGTGTCGTATTCAATCCCCCAGTGCATGCAGGCGACGATGTGGGTCGCGCTGTCCAGGCGCGCCTTCATGATTTGGCGGGCAATGTGGAACGTGTCAATCATCGAAACCACCTGCCCTTTCCCCGGTGGCAGGTAATTCGTCCCGTAAGTATAACTGAGCAAAGCAATCTTGAGCCCCCCGTGCCGGATATACAGGGGACTTTCCCGCACCCACCCCAGCGTATCCGCGAACGTGCCGGTGTGCGGGATTTGCAGGGAATCCAAGTAGTAAATCGTCTTGCGGACGCCTGTCCCTCCCTTGTCGCACGAATGGTTGTTATTCGTCGTCAGGATATCCACGCCTGTCCGCCGGAGGTCGCGTGCCAGTTGCCACGGCGCGCAGAACTGGGGATACCCGCTGAACCCCTTGTCCGACAGCGTAGTCTCCAGATTCCCGATGACATAATCCGCCTCCTGCCAATAGGGGCTGATATAGCGGAAACAAGGCATATAATCATAATCTTGCGCCTCCTCGTCCCAGGCGCCTGTAATTTGCGGCTCGTGCTGCATAACGTCGCCAATAAAGCACAGCCTGACGCTGCCGCTTGCCGTATCCGCCGCCCTCCAAGGCTGCGCCCACACCCATGCCGGGCAAAAGAGCAAAAGGAAAAATAGGTTTCTCATCGTCGTCTTTATAAAATTTACGGGGGTAAAGATAACCGATTTTTTCCTGATTGCAGCCCTCTTCCTGTTTTTCCTCCTCCCTTCATCCCCATTTCGCCTATATTTCGCTATCATATCACCACCATTTCACCACTATTTCAAGTTCTGCAATAGTGTATTCTTCGTTTGTTGTTACATTTGTTCTTTTAGAAATATAGAAGATAAATAGGATAGAAATAGGAGGGAAATAGGAGGTGAACTGATTATATGGCGGTGAAATGGTGGTGATATGGTAGCTAAATATAGGCGAAATGGTAGTGAAATGGGGACGGTGGATGGATGATGAATGGGGGATGGTGGACGGCGGGGGTAAAAAATGGCATGCCGGTTTTGCCCATTGCTTAAATCTGTTTATTTTTGCGGAAACGAAAACGTGATTATGGAACGTATATTAAAGGAATCTGCAGTAATGAGAAGGGCTGTTGTCATTGGAGCCACGTCCGGCATCGGGCGGGAGATTGCCTTGCTTCTGTTGAAGGAGGGGTGGCGTATCGGGATTGCCGGGAGGAGGGAGGAACGCCTGCGGGAGTTGCAGGCGCAATGCCCGGAGCGGGTGTGCGTCCGGACGGTGGATATCCGGAAGCCCGGGGCTGAGGGGGAGGCGCGTGCTTTGGTGGAGGAATTGGGCGGCATGGATTTGTTTGTCCATTGTTCGGGGGTGGGGCATCAGAATTATGAGCTGGGGGTGGAAACGGAGTTGGATACGGTGGAGACGAATGCTGCCGGTTTTGTGCGGATGACGGGTTTTGCTTTCCATTATTTCCTGGAGAGGGGAGGAGGGCATGTTGCCGTAATCAGTTCCATTGCGGGGACGAAGGGGTTGGGGATTGCGCCGGCTTATTCGGCGACGAAGCGTTTTCAGAATGTTTATGTGGATGCCTTGGAGCAGTTGGCGCATTTGCATGGGGTGGCAATCCGTTTTACGGATGTACGTCCCGGTTTTGTCGCGACGGATTTGCTGAACGACGGCAAGCGTTATCCGTTTCTGATGTCGCCGCAGAAGGTGGCGGCACGTGTCGTGCGGGGCATCGGGCGTGGGCGGCGGGTGATGGTTATTGATTGGCGTTACCGGCTGTTGGTGTTTTTCTGGCGGCTTATTCCTTTGTGTATATGGAAGCATTTACCTGTGAAGAATTAGGCGGCATGGCACGGACGGGGAAACGGCGTGTTGCATGGCGCAGGATGGGACTGGCGGTGTTTGTGGCGTTGGTCGCGGGAGCGGCGCCGCTTCGTGCACAGGAGGCGGTGGGGCTTTGGAAGGGGTTGGTGCACGGGGTGGAGGCGGAGGCGCGTCCGGAGTATGTTTTTCAGACGAATCCTTTCCTGAGGGGGAGCAATATGAAGGCGGAGCCTATCCGGAAGGTGTTTTCCGCACATTTGAAGTATGCTTTCCGTTACCGTCCGGGCAGTTTGATGGACAGGATTTACGGGGGCGTGTATCAGGGCGTGGGCGTCGGGCGGTATGCTTTCGGGGAACGGGAGCAGGTGGGCAATCCGGTGGCGGTGTATATGTTCCAAGGAGCGCGGATTGCGTCGGTGTGCCCGGCGTTGTCGCTTTATTATGAGTGGAATTTCGGTTTGTCGGCAGGGTGGGTGACGTTTAGCGAGAATGATTATAATCGGATGATGGGGTCGAAGATGAATGCTTATATCAATACGAATTTTTATTTGCGTTGGTTGGCGACTTCGAGGCTGGCGGTGCATGCGGGCGTGACGCTGATGCATTTTTCGAATGGGAATACGAGCATTCCGAATGCAGGTTTGAACGCTGCAGGGCTGAAGTTGGGTGTGAATTATGTGTTTTACGAGGAGGCAGACCGGGAGTTTTTGCGGCATCCGACGCGGGGAGTGGTGCCCTCTTTCCGCAAGCACATGACGTATGATGTGGTGTTCTTCGGTTCGTGGCGGCGGAGGGGATTTGGCGAGGAGGGGGGACAGCGTCCTTCGCCGGAGGCTTACCCTGTGTTCGGTTTCCAATTTACGCCGATGTGGAATGTGGGGTATAAGGTGCGTGTGGGCGCGTCGTTGGACGGGGTGTATGACGGGAGCGCGAATGTGTATTTGGATGAGAATGCGGATTTTTATGATATCCGCCCGTCGGATGTTGTCCGTCCGGAGTTGTTCCGGCAGTTGGCGTTGGGGGTGTCTGCCCGGGTGGAGTATGCCATGCCTTTTTTCACGGTGGGCATTGGTTTTGGGGGCAATCTTTTGGGTTATGGGGAGTTTGAGGGGCTTTATCAGATGCTGGCGTTGAAAGTTGCCATGAGCCGTGAGGTATTCCTGCATGTCGGTTACAACCTGCAGGAATTCCGTACTCCGAATTACCTCATGCTTGGCGTGGGATTCCGTTTCAACGTGCAATGACCTTTTATTCCCTGCGGTTCAGGAATATCATCACGTAGTAGAGCAGCGTAGCCAGCGATGAGAGGGCGGCAACGACGTAGGTGTAGGCAGCCCATTTGAGCGCGTCGAAGGCGTAGCCTTGGGTCTGGTAGTCTGTGATGCCTGAGTTGCGCAACCATGCAAGGGCGCGGTGGCTGGCGTTGATTTCCACGGGCAGGGTGATGAAGCTGAAGAGCGTCATGATGGCAAACAGGGCGATGCCGGTCAGCAGCAATCCCGGGAAGGAGTTGACTAAAATGATGCCGGCGAGCAGTATCCATTGTACCCAATGGGAGGCGAATTCCACGGCAGGGACGAGTGCGGAGCGCATGCGCAGCATGCTGTAGCCTGTGGCGTGCTGCAGGGCGTGCCCGGTCTCGTGGGCTGCAACTGCGGCTGCGGCGATGCTGTTGCCGTAGTATACGTCGTGGCTGAGGTTGATGGTTTTGTTGAGCGGGTTGTAGTGGTCGGTGAGCATGCCTTCCACCGATCCGATTTTGACGCCGGTGATTCCGTTGTCGCGCAGGATTTTCTCGGCGACATCGCGTCCGGTCATTCCGTTGGCTGTCGGTATTTTAGAATATTTCTGGAAACGGCTTTTGAGTTGATGGCTTACGAGCCAGCTGATGAGGGTGAAGCCGATGAAAATAATCCATATCCATGCGTTGGGTCCTAATCCAGGTGTTGGTTCCATATTTATTTGTCAATTTAATGGTGTTGTTTGTTTTATTGTTTTACTCTCAGCTACGGGATGTAGCAAAAATCACGCCAAACTTTCTTTTTGTAGGCGGGGAAAGGAAAAAATACTCTTTTTGGATAAAAAAACAGACAAACGTTTGCTTGTTTCGATTTTTCCGCTTACTTTGTAGCGGAAAAAATTTTTAACTTAAAGCCTGATAACTATGAAAGCTTATAATCCAAACGAAATCAAGAATATCGCTCTTGTTGGCAGCGCAGGCTCAGGGAAAACTACGTTGGCTGAAGCGATGATGTATGAGGGCGGGGTCATCCCGCGCAGAGGTAGCGTGAGTGCAAAGAACACTTCTTCGGATTACCGTCCGGTGGAGCAGGAATACGGTTCGTCTGTGTTCCCGGCAGTGCTGTACGCCGAATGGAAAGAGCAGAAGTTGAATTTTATTGACACTCCGGGTGCCGACGATTTCGTCGGAGGCGTTATTTCTGCGCTGAATGTAGCTGATACGGCGGTAATGGTGGTGAATGCGGTGCGTGGCGTTGAGGTGGGAACCGAAATCATCAGCCGCCATGTAAAGAAACTGAACAAGCCCATGATTTTCATCGTGAACCAGTTGGATCATGAGAAAGCCAATTTTGAGCAGACGGTGGAGCATGCCCAAGCGTCTTTCGGGAAGAAAGTGGTGTTGGTGCAATATCCGGTGAATCAAGGCACGGGCTTCAACCGCGTGGTGGATGTCCTGAAGATGGAAATGTACCAGTGGAAGCCGGAAGGCGGGAAACCGGAGGTGTTGCCGATTCCGGAAGAGGAAATGGACAAGGCAAATGAGTTGCACAACATCCTGATTGAAGCGGCAGCTGAAAATGATGAAGGGTTGATGGAACTTTATTTTGAGAAGGGCAGCCTTTCTGAAGATGAGATGCGTGCCGGTATCCGCAAAGGCTTGGTGGCAAGGGATATGTTCCCGCTTTTTTGCGTTTCGGCAGAGAAGGACATGTGTGTGCGCCGTTTTATGGAATTCTTGGTCAATGTGGCTCCTGCGGCGTCTTCCATGCCGGGCATGTTGACGAAGGACGGACAGTTGGTGCCGTATAATGTGGATGCACCTACATCTGCTTTCGTGTTCAGCACTACCATTGAGCAACATTTGGGGGATATTAATTATTTCAAGGTTGTTTCCGGTGTAGTACGCGAAGGTGATGACCTGATTAATATGACTACCGGGGCAAAAGAGC
>CALUKF010000050.1 GCA_944321145.1 uncultured Odoribacter sp.
TTGGGCATTGCCATACGGGATTAATTTGGTGTCGGACTATACCTATTCTCATTACATTGGTTTCAAGTCGGACAACAAACCGTCTTCTGTATTAGACATTGAATTATGCAAAGCAGCCTTTAAAAAGCGCGTCATATTCAGCATAAAAGGATATGACGTATTGAACCAATCCAAAGATCTGAAAACCACTTATGCAGACAATTATGTAGAAGAAAGAAAAGTCAATACCATTCGGCGTTACGTCATGTTTAGCGCAAGTTTCAAATTTGGAAAATTCTAATCACAAAAAACATCAGATAACCTATGAATATAACAAACATTTTAAAACGACCTTTACCATGAACTTACAGAACATACGCACAGTTACGCGCTACGAAGCGCGGTTATTAAGAAGAAGTTGGCTGTTCCGAATTTTCGGGGTATTGGCATTCATTGGAATTTTTTGTGCCGTTATCTACCGATGTACTCCACTAATTATAGATGGAGTTTCACGTTGGGGACGAGTGGCATTAAGCGACCAAATTCCATTTTTCAGCCTATACTTATATAATATCCTGCAATCGGTAATTCTTATATTCTTTGTTGGAGGCATGTCGGCAAAAGAAAGGAAAATGGATACAATGGATGTCATTTATGCACGACCTGTAGGCAACGGAGAGTACCTTTTAGGCAAGGTATTAGGCATTGCAAAGGTGTGCGGCGGGATGCTTATAGCGGTATTGGCGATGACATTGCTCCTGCACTTGACTGTGGCGCAGTCGCCGTTTTCAATTGTCCCTTACGTATGGTACTCACTGACATTGGTATTACCGAGTTTTGTATTTGTCTTAGGCATGGCTATGCTTGTCAATTATAGTCTAAAAACGAGAGCATTGACCCTAATAGTGGCATTGGGAATTTTAGGAATATTATTTTTCTACCTGAATGGTACAGCTTATGGCGTAGGAGATCTTTTCGGACAATATGTGCCTGCAGTGGGTTCGGATGTGACTGGAATGGCAAATTTGAGAATTTATCTTTTACAGCGAGGGGCATTCCTCGTGGCAGGCATCGGATTTATTTTGCTCAGCATAGCGGCATTCAAGCGACTGCCCAATCGGAACGGGAAAGCGGGGGTGCAGGCGGCAGGAGGGATGTTTTTAATTGCAACAATCGCAATCAGCAGCGTGTATATCTTACATTTCCGGGAAGAGGAAGCCCAGACTGCAAGGTACGGAGAGATATATAACCGTTATGCTTCTGTTCCACAAATACATGTAGCAAAACAAGATTTAGACATCACACTGGGCAATAAAAGATTACAAGGAACAAGCCAAATGATTTTAGTCAATACAACTAAACAAGACATGAAACAAATCGTACTTTACTTGAATCCGGAACTAAGGATAGAAAATCTGACGAGCGGAGCAAAAAAATTATCTTTCGAGCGGGAAGGACAAGTAATGCTTGTGAAACAACCACTACAAGCAAAGGATTCCTTACAGCTAACCATCCAGTATGGCGGAACGATTGATGAAACAGTGTGCTATACAGATGTGCCACTTACAGAAAGACGACAAATGCCCAAACACAAAGGTACATTCAGTTTCGGGAAACGTTATGCTTGGTTAGAAAAGGAATTTACACAACTTACACCTGAATGTCTATGGTATCCGACAGGGACGGCAGCTGCCCATCCGGCATCGCCATTCGATATTCAAAAAGATTTTACCCGCTATGAGCTGACAGTACATCATGCAAAAGAACAGACTATCCTTTCGCAAGGAGAAACAGAACGCGGAAATGGAATTACTCATTTTATAAACCACACCCCTCTTTCTGGCATCAGCCTGACTGCCGGAGATTATGAACGTATGGGGATAGAAGTGGATTCCACACTTTACGAAGTGTATTACTTCCGAGGACATAATTATTTTTCTGAATCGTTAGATACGTTGCGTGAAGCTATAAAGGAAATTATTCCGGAGTACAAAACAAATTTTTGTTATTCGTATATGAGAGAATACCCATTTGAGAAATTCATTTTGGCTGAGACTCCTGCACCTTATTACACTTATATCCGAAACCAAAAAGGATACACGGAATTTGTCATGCCGGAAATCATGTTTTTGCCGGAACGAGGATATAATTTGCTACGAGCAGATTTTGCTCATGAAATTCGCAATGAATTGATGATGACACCACCGGAATTTCGAAACTCCTTCTTAAAAACACGACAAGCTCTTTTCCGCTTCCTAAGTGAAATCTTGGGGGGAACAAATGAACAATGGAAAACAGAAACGACATTACGGGAACTTAGTTCCATGATTATACAGCATTCCAGTTTCATCCAATCAGAAAAGTATCCGATAATGGATGCCATCCTGCAAAAAGCCCAAGTAGATGATAAAAGCATAAGTGTCCCTTTAGGCGATAAAGGCATTGACTACAAACAACGAGCTAAATGGTATTTGCAAAAACACAGCTTGCAAGATGCCATCCAAGATCCTAATCTGGATATTAACCTGTTATATGCTATTATCCAACTGAAAAGCGATGAATTACTGCAACGCATTCAAATGAAAACAACCAAACAGAAATACCAGTCATTTGTTGAAAATTTCTTTCAAGAACACGTTTTTGAATCAATTCCATTTAACACGTTCTGTGAAGAGCTGCACCAAATTGACAACATAGATATTAAATCCATGCTGCCAGAATGGTATAACAATAAAGGATGCGCCTCTGTCCTTATTCAAGATGGACAAGCAAAAAAAATTATAGGGCAAGAAAAAGAGTTATGGCAAGTTAGTTTTAAAGCCTATAATCCATCAAAATACGATGCCATTCTCTCAACCAGGCTGATAACCCATATAATCATTATGTATAAAGGACGCTCCTCCCTTAGCGGAATGCTGGATGCTGACAGTTGGCTGCTTCCGGCAGGGAAAGCATTTGAATACAAATTTGTTACTGAAAACAAACCAACAAATATAGATATCAATACAAATATCTCACATAACATGCCATCAGGATATTCTTTCAGCTTTTCAAATGCGACCTTTTTTAAGGAAACACGCGATACTGCAAGCGGTGCTTTCCCTATAGGCATAGAAGCCTTCCAGCCAAATCCCAATGAAATCATTGTGGATAATGAATCTGCCGGTTTCAAAATTAAGGAAAATCAAAAACAACACAAATTAAAAGATCTATTCAAGAAAGAGAAAGAAGATGAATATACCAATTTTCAATACTGGGCAACACCTGTAGAATGGTCTGCATTTCTTGCAGATTATTGTCATGGTGATATCATCAGAAGTGCCATGTACAAACAAAAAGGAATTGGACAAGCTACTGCTACTTGGACAGCGAATTTACCAGCAGAAGGATATTATGAAATCTTTATCTGGAATGCAAGGAACAAATATATTCAAGGTACTGTTACTATTGATGCAGACGGGACGCAAAGAGTTGCTCCAAAACGAGAACAGAGTTACATCGTCCGTTATGGTAAAGAAGAAGAAACTATTGTCGTTGAAGTGGACTCAGAACCCAATGATTGGGTATCTTTAGGACAGTTCTATCTTCCCACAGGAGAAACAAGCATTACACTAACAGATGAAACTAATGGAAGTTACGTCATTGCTGACGCGGTGAAGTTCACCCGCATCGAATAATTTTTTGGGCGGGGGAATAAACCTTGGAAACGTTTCGTTGTCTTAAGAGACAGAGAGTGAAAAGCCCGGAAGGGTTAAAGTTATTTTAAATAATGAGAAAGAGTGGCAAGGGAAATCGATTTTCGCTACTTTTAGCTCACCAATTTAGACGACCGATTTATGAACATAAAGATTAAAGACCTCGTAAAGGTTTACGGAGACGGCTATAAAGCGTTAAAGGGCTTGAATTTAGAAATCGAGCCGGGGATGTTCGGGCTGTTGGGACCGAACGGCGCAGGGAAAACCACCCTGATGCGTATAATGACGTTGCTGCAAAATCCGTCGTCGGGCACCATCCTCTTCGATGATTACGACATATTAAAAGACCGGAAAGCCATCCGTTCCGTGCTGGGCTACCTGCCACAGGATTTCCGTTTCTTCGAGAAACTCAAGACCTGGGAGTTCTTGGACTACGGGGCAAGCCTCGCCGGCATCCAGGGTACGCGGAAACGCGCGGAGGTGGTAGACGAACTGCTGCGGAAGGTGGGGCTGTACGAGGTGCGCGACCGCTGGGCGAACCGGCTGTCGGGCGGCATGAAAAGGCGGCTCGGCATCGCGCAAGCCATTGTGGGCGACCCGAAGGTCATCATCGTGGACGAGCCGACCACGGGATTGGACCCGGAGGAGCGCATCCGCTTCCGGAACATCCTTTCGGACGTGAGCGACCGGGATGTCATCATCATCCTCTCGACGCACATCGTGGGAGATATTTCGAGTACCTGTAAGAAACTGGCGTTGCTGAACCGGGGCGAACTGAAATTCGAAGGTTCACCGGACGATATGATCAAGCTGGCAACGGGGAAAGTGTGGGAAATCTTTGTCACCGACCGCGAGTTGCAAGAGGTGAAAGAGAAATATCCCATCATCTCGACCATCCCGTCGGAGGGAGGTTGGGACATCCAAGTGGTGGCAGAAGAACTGCAAGGCTTCACAGGCAAACCCATTGCTCCCAATATTGAGCACGCTTACGTGTATTTCATGGACTACCTGTTGCAGGACAAGATGGATATGTATAGTGAAAAAATCGGTGGCGAACTTTTTAATTAAGGAGAGATGAATCTACACAATATCAATACCATCGCTCGATATGAGGTCAAGTTGCTGCAACGCAGTTGGCTGTTCCGCATTTTCGCCATCCTCGCGCTGCTGCTCATTACAGGGTACACGCTGTGGTACCTGACGCCGCTGTTGAACGGCGCAGAGACGCAATGGCCGCGGCGGGCGGTGTCATCCCAAATGCCGTTTACTGCCAACGCGCTTTATAGCATCGCGCAATCCATTATCGTCATCTTCCTGGCAGGCTCTTTCCTGAAACGGGACAAGAAACTGGACACGGCGGAAGTGATTTACGTGCGTCCCATGAGCAATGCCGATTACATTGTGGGCAAGACGTGGGGCATAGTGCGGGTGTTTTTGACCCTGAACGTGATTACGTTGCTGTTCACGGCGTTTTTCAACATTGCCATTGCGCGGTCGCCGTTCAGCATTTACCCATATATCTTCTATATCCTCACGATTTCCCTGCCGTCGCTGCTGTTTGTGCTGGGGCTTTCGTTTGTGGCAATGAGCCTGTTGAAGAACCAGGCGGTGACGTTTATCGTCATGCTGGGCATCATCGGGATGGTGTTTTTCTACGTGAAGGACGAGTTGTTCGGCACGTTCGACTTTTTCGGGTATTACATTCCCGTCACCTTCTCGGACGTTACGGGGCATGCCGACTTGAAGATGTTCCTGCTGCAACGGTTTATTTACCTCATTGCGGGCATCGGTTTTATCTGCTTCACCATCGCGCTGGTCAACCGCCTGCCGCACAAGCCGTGGAAGATTATCATTGTCAATACGCTGGGGGCATTGTGCGTCTTGGTCGGAATTGCTGCGGGGGGATTGTATGTGCTGCACTATCAGCACCAATTGGAACAACGCAATGCCTTTATCAGTACATTCAAGCGCTATGCGGATGCCCGGCAAGCCCATGTGGCTGCACACGAAATAGACATCACACCCGCTGACGGGCATTTGGCGAGTGTCAGCCGCATGCAAGTGCTCAACCAGCACCCGGAAGAGTTGGAAGAGGTGGTGCTCTACCTGAACCCCGCCCTGCAAGTGGAAGCTGTAGAGGAGAATGGCAAAGCCCTCCCTTACGAACGGGAGCACCAAGCCCTCAAAATCCGACGGGCATTGGCAAGCGGCGAAACGGTAAACCTGACCCTCCGCTATGCAGGAAGCATCAATGAGACTATTTGTTACACCGATGTGCTGGAGGAAGATTATTTGGACAACTCCAACCCGCAGAGCACTCCGGTTTTAGGGAAACGCTATGCTTGGCTGGAAGACCGTTTCACGTTGCTCACGCCGGAATGCCTCTGGTATCCGGTTGCCGTGCCGACCGACCACCCTGCTGCCCCTTACCGCATCGGGAAGGACTTCACGCAATACACATTGACCGTCCTTTACGACGGGGATAAAACCGTGCTCTCGCAAGGCGAACCGCGCCGGGAAAACGGAAAAACCGTCTTCACCAACCGCACCGCCCTGCCGGGCATCAGCCTGACTATTGCCGATTATGAGAAAAAGGAACTGCAAGTGGATTCCGTGAAATATGAAATCCTGTATTTCCGGGGACACGACTTTTTCTCCAAATACTTCACGGAATTGCAGGATACGCTGCCGGGCATCATCCGGGAATTAAAGAATGACATCGAGTTAGAATGGGGACGCGATTACCCCTTCCGCAAGTTCGTGCTGGCAGAAACCCCCGCACAACACCATTCCTACATCCGCAACTGGAAGGGTTACACGGAATACATCATGCCGGAAATTGTCTTTGTTCCCGAACGGGGCATTATCTGGGAAGCAGACATCCAGAGCCAGCTTACGCGTATGGAGAACTGGGCTCGCCGCGGCAGGGGCATAACCGACCCGGTGGAAATGAGGATTGAAGTCCTGCGTTCCTACCTGCGTGGACGGCTTGTGGATGAAAACGTCATGTATGGCTGGAATTGGGAGGATCAATACGTCAACAAATTCCGCATCAATGCCATGCTCTATAACCATACGGGCTACATCCAGTCGGCGAAGTATCCGATTCTGGACATTGCCTTGAACACCATGCAAAGCTCTGCCAACGAGGGGTTCAGCTTCTGGGGCGGCATTATCAACGACGAGCAGCGCGCCAACCTTTATTTGGAAAACCACAGTTTCAAGAGTGCCATTTCCGACTTGGAACTGGAGCCTGAAATCTTTTACGAGATGTTGAAATTGAAGAGCAATGCCATTCGCAATTACGTCAATACCCGCATCCCGAAAGAGGCATTTGAGGAATTCCTGAAAGAGTTTTTCGTACATCACCAGTTCCAAAACATTCCTTTCAGCACGTTCGAACAAGCCTTGGAAAGCCGATTGGGCATCAGCCTGGACGAATATTTGGAGGAATGGTACAACATTGACCACTCTCCTACAGTGTTCATCAAGGATGTGGCAGCCTACGAAGTGGTGGTTGACGAGATTACCAAATACCACATCAGCTTCAAATTGAACAACCCGTCGGACGCAGATGCCGTAATTACGACCACTGTCCAGCAGGGTGGCAACTTCCGGGGAGGTCCTCCGGGCATGGGCAGGGACGATTCCGACTCCCCTACCGACAACTATTTCCTGCCGGCAGCAAGCGCACGTGAAATCAAAATGATATTGGACGAACGCCCGGCGTTCATCAACATCAATACCAACATTTCGCACAACCTGCCGACCAACCACCGGTATAATTTCTCGAAGATTGACGATGAGACAAAGGACACGCTCACGGGTTGTTTTGTCATCGACCCCGCCGCGTTCAATCCCGACCCGAACGAAATCATCGTTGACAACGAGGACAAGGGCTTCCGCACCATTGCTTCCAACTCCAAACACAAGTTGAAAGACTTATTCAAGAAGGAGGACGAGGAGAAATACAAGAACTTCATGCCTTGGTGGATGCCCTCGAAATGGACTGCCATGGCTGCCGATTACTGCTACGGCGAGACCATCCAGTCCGCTTATTACAAGAACCGGGGACACGGCAACAACTCCGTGGAGTGGAGTGCAGACATCGCCAAGAGCGGTTACTACGAAGTATCTATCTGGAACCCGAAAATGACGGGAGGCTTCGGTCCTCCAATGCGGAGGCATCGTGAAGAGCGCAACCAGACCTACGTCATCCATTACGGCACAGAGAAAGAAGAAATCACATTGGACATGGAGATGGAACCGGAAGGCTGGATTTCAATCGGCAGTTTCTATTTGCCGGAAGGCACGGTCAGCATCACGCTGAGCGATGCAGTGAGCGGCAGGTATGTGATTGCGGATGCTGTCAAGTTCACGCTTTCGCGTTAGAGAATACGAAAGAAATAACATAACCATTAATTGATAAACTAAAAGAATATGCTAAAACACACGCTGATACTTGTATTTCTCGCTGCCTTCGGCGCAAGCAGTGCAGTTGCACAAGAAGTCATGACCTTGGAAAAGGCATTGGAGGTAGCTTTCGAGCACAGCCCTTCGCTGATTCAGAGCAAACTGAGCCTGGAGCAGCAACAATTGAACCTCAAGGCGCAGAACGCCTCGCTGAAATCTCAATTTTCGTTGGACGTCAATCCGTTTAACTACACGCGCAACAACCAGTACGACAGTTACAATGCCAAATGGTATTCCAGCGAAAACATGAGTTCCTCGGCATCTCTGGGCATTACCCAACCCATCAAATGGACAGACGGAACGGTTTCGTTGTACAACGACTTCTCTTGGCAGGATGCTTCCAACCAGACCAGCAACCAGAAGAGTACTTCTTTCAACCACAACCTTTCCCTGCGGATTGAACAGCCGATTTTCACTTACAACCGCACGAAGATGGAATTGAAGGAATTGGAGTATGCCCTCGAAAACTCCAAACTCAGTTATGCCATGCAGGAGCTGAGCATTGAGCGGCAAGTGACCCAGCAGTTTTATTCCGTCTACCAGCAGCAGAAAAACTTGAGTACTGCCCGCGACGAATACAACAACCAAAAGCAGAATTACGACATCATCAAGAACAAGGTGGATGCCGGATTGGTTGCCCGTGAAGAGCTTTTCCAGGCGGAAGTGAACTTAGCCACCAGCGAATCCGCCGTTTATACGGCTGAAATCAACTACGAGAATGCCAAAGACAATTTCAAAATTCTTTTGGGCATTGACCTGGATGAGGACGTGATGGTGCTCCCCAATACAGAAATCACCACCGTCAACGTGGATGCAACCCAGGCAGTAGACTATGCCTTGAAACAGCGCATGGAGCTTCGCCAGCATCAAATCACCTTGGAGCAAGACCTTTTCAGCATCATCCGTGCAAAGTCGGAGAACGAATTCAAGGGCAGCATCACTGCACGCATCGGTCTGGACGCCCTCGGCGACAAACCGGGCAATATGTATAGCAATCCCACCGACAACGAGCAAATCGGCATATCGCTGAACATCCCGATTTTCGATTGGGGTTCTCGCAAAGCGCGGGTGCGGTCGAGTGAACTTGCCATGGAATCCGACCAAATCAACTTGGACGAGGAGAAAAAGAACATCACCCTGGAGGTTCGCCAAATTTGCCGCAACCTGCCCACCCTCATCCGCCAAATTGAAATCAAGCGGCAAAACATCGAAAATGCTGAACACACGTATGAAATCAACCTTGAAAAATACCGCAACGGCAACCTCACCGGTATGGAATTGCAGCAATACCAGAACCAGCTGACCAGTGCCAAGCAGGAGTACACCAATGCCATTATTGACTACAAAATAGAATTGTTGAATTTGAAAATCCAGACCCTCTGGGACTTTGAGACCAACCAATCCTATTTGCCCGTTGATTTGTTAAAGTAAAACCACCACCATTTGTAAACAAAAAAATAAACGAAATACTATGAACCATTACGTAAAAATTGCCGGACTTGTTTCTTTGGGCTGCCTGTTATTTTCTTGTAACAACAACAGGGGCAACTCTACTTCCGAAACCACCACCCCTGTATGGGTTGAAGATGTACAATTCAGAGATATCGAGGAATATATCACTACGACGGGGACTGCCAAAGCCAGCAAGACTGTTGAGATTTCATCAGAGAGCGAAGGCGACTATTACCTCCAGACCAATCCCCGCACCGGTCGCCCTTATCGTTTAGGCGACATCGTGGAGAAGGGGGATATTATTATCCGTCTGGAAAACAAGGAGTATGAGAATAATGTGCAGTTGGAGAGCAAGAAGCTCCAAATCGAAATCACCGAGAAGGAGTGGGAGGGACAGAAAGTGCTTTTCGAGAAAGGCGGTGCCACTGAAAAGGATGTCAACAATGCGAAGGATTCTTATATCAATGCCAAGTTAAATCTGGAAAATGCCTACATTACCTTGGAAAAAATGAACATTCGTGCGCCGTTCCGGGGCGTGATTGTCAACCTTCCTTATTATACCCCGGGCGTGGAAACTGCTTCGGGCAATGTCATGGTGGGTATCATGGACTACTCCAAGATGTACATTGAAACCCAGTTCCCTGAAAACGCCATGGAGAAATTGGCTGTGGGACAAAACGTCCACATCACCAATTACAACATCAAGGAGGACACTTTGCAAGGCAAACTCACCCAGTTGTCTCCCGCCATCAACGAGGACACCCGCACTTTCTCCGGCTACATTGAAATCAGCAATCCGGAATTGAAACTCCGTCCCGGCATGTTTGCCAAAGCCGACGTAGTGACCGTGCGCAAGGATTCCGTGCTCGCCATTCCCAAGGACATCATCAAAAACAGCCGTCACGGGCAGTTGGTTTACACAGTGAACCGCAATAGTGCAGAAGAAATTGCCATCCAAACCGGCATCAGCGACGATGAATACATAGAAGTGGAAAAAGGGCTTAAACCCGGCGACAAAATCGTAACCAGGGGCTACGAGTGGTTGAGAAACCGGAGCAAGGTGAAGGTGATGAAATAAGAGAGCATAAAGCAGTACAACTATGGGGATAACAAAATTTGCAGTTAAATATCCGGTCAGTGTATTGATGATTACACTGGGAGTGTGCCTTTTGGGCATCATCTCCTACAATCGGTTGGGGACAGACTTGTTCCCCGACCTGAAAAATCCGGCGCTTTACATCGAATTGGAGGCAGGCGAGCGTCCGCCAGAGGAAATCGAGAAACAGTTTGTAGAACAAATCGAGTCCATGGCAGCCCGCCAAGAAGGGGTAAAGGCGGTCAGCAGCAGCAGCAAAGTGGGCGGCGCGACCATCACCGTGGAATACGATTGGGACCAGGATATGGATGCCGCTTTCTTGGATTTGCAGCGCAGCATGTCGCAAATCGGACAGAACGAAGACATCACCTCCCTGAATGTTTCACGCTATGACGCAAATGCCACGCCGGTCATGATTATTGCCATGACCCACAAGGAAATCAAGGACATGAACGAATTGCGCAAAATAGCCGAGAACTACATGCGCAGTGAGTTTGTCCGTCTCGACGGTGTGGCAGACGTACAATTGAACGGGCAGGAAGAAGCCTATGTGGAAATCAAGACCGATGCCTACATGCTCGAAGCCTTCAACCTGACTGCCGAGACCATCGCTTCACGCATCGAGAGCGTAAACCAGAACGTGTCCGGCGGCTCGATTGTCAACGACGACATTGAATACACTATCAAAGGCGTCAATCTTTTGGAGACGCTGGAGGATGTAAACAATATCATTGTGGCTTTCAAAGAACCCACGGCAACAACTTCCTCTGAAGGTACGGCTGCCTCAAACACCTCCTCGGTCAAAGCACCCGTTTACCTGAAAGACATTGCCGAAGTGAGCCTGCGGAACAAAGACCCCGAAAACCTCACCCGCTACAACGGCGAACGTTGTTTGAGCCTCAGTATCTACAAGGAAAATAAATACAATACGGTGAAAGCCGTTGAGAACATTACCGCGAAGTTGGACGACCTGCAAAAAAGCATGCCCGGCTATGAATTCCACGTCATTAGCAACCAAGGGGACTTCATCGAAGCCTCCATCGGCGAGGTGGAGGACTCTGCCGTGACCGGAATCTTGCTTGCCGTGATCGTGCTCTATCTTTTCTTGCGGCGCATTAACACTACCTTGATTGTGAGCGTTGCCATGCCGGTGTCCATCATTGCCACCTTCAACCTGATGTATTTCAACGGGCTGACCATGAACATCATGACCTTGGGTGGTCTGGCATTGGGGGCAGGTATGTTGATAGATAATGCCATTGTGGTGACGGAGAACATTTTCCGACATTTGGAGGGCGGGGAATCGCCTAACGAAGCAGCCATACGGGGTGCTTCGGAAGTCGGCGGAGCCATCACTTCCTCCACATTGACTACCATTGTGGTGTTCCTGCCGATTGTCTACATCCAAGGGGCTGCCGGCGAATTGTTCAAGGAACAGGCATGGACAGTGTCATTCTCCTTGATTTCCTCGTTGTTTGTGGCAGTATTGTTGATTCCGATGCTCTCTGCCCGGTACGTCAAAAAACCGTTGACTACACAAAAAGCTCTGAATTTTAAAGGTTACGGCAATTTTGTAGGCAAACTCTTGCAACGGCGCTATACGGTCATAGCTGTGGCAGTGGCTTTGGTTATCGGCAGTTACATGCTGATTCCCTTGTTGGACATGGAGTTTATGCCTAAAGCCGAATCCAAGGAGTTTTCTACTTTTGTGACCATGGAACCGGGCACCCGCTTGGCGAGTACAGACAACGCTGCCGCCACCATAGAGGACATCATCCGCGACTTGGCTGGCGATGACCTCGAATGGATATACACCCAGGTCGGACCTTCCAATACTGAGAACCAAGCCGGAGAAGGGCAACTGGAAGAAGAGAATCAAGCTGAAATCAAAGTGAAATTGAAAAAGTCGTCCCATCAGGATGCTTCCTACCTCATCAGCCAATTGAATCACAATTACGTTTTGCCTGAAGGCGTGGAACTCTCTTTTGCACAGGAGCAATCTGCCCTGCAAAGCATCCTCGGCAATGAAAGTGCCCCCGTTATCATCGAAGTTAAGGGCGAAGAATTGGAGCTTATAGAGGAACTTTGCGACGAAGTGAAAGAGAAAATCGCTGCCATTCCCGGCATCTATGACGTGCGCACCTCTTTGGAACAGGGTGCCCCGGAAGTCGATGTTTCCATCGACCGCCTGAAGAGCGGCATCTATGGCATCGACATCAGTTCCGTTGCCTCGCAAGTAAAGAACAAACTGAACGGCACCACAGCCAGCACCTTCGAGTCTGAAGGCGAACCGATTGACATCGAAATCCGTGTGCCAGAGGTGGCATTGGACGCTTTGGAGAATATCGAAATCGTGCAAAACGACAAGAAATACCGTTTGGGCGAAATTGCAGAAATCAACATTACCACTGCTCCCAAGGAAATCTTGCGGAATAACCAGACCCGCATCGGCGAAGTGACTGCCATGTTGGAAAAGGATTATACCCTCGGCAGTGTGACTCCGGAAATCAATGAGCAACTGGCTTCCATCCAGTTCCCCGCTCAATATTCCGCAAAAATCACAGGCGAGGAGGAAAAGCGGGCGGAATCATTCGACGGGCTTTCCTTTGCCCTGCTGCTCTCCATTATCCTTGTGTACATGGTGATGGCTGCCCAGTTTGAATCCTTGCGCCACCCGTTTACCATCTTGTTGACCATCCCCTTTGCAGGTGTCGGCTGCATTCTTGCCTTCCTGCTTACAGGCTCGTCGTTGAACATGATGGCATTTATCGGTATTATCATGCTTGCGGGTATTGCCGTGAACAACTCCATCCTCCTCGTGGATGCCGCCAACAAACTTCAGGAAGCCGGCTACACCCTTGTGGATGCAGTCAAACAGGCAGCTCAGCAGCGTATCCGCCCCATCCTGATGACCACATTGACCACCATCTTGGCAATGTTGCCCATGTGCTTCGGTTTTGGAGAAGGGGCTTCGTTACGTTCGCCGATGGCATTGGCAGTCATTGGGGGATTGGTTACCTCGACTCTCATGTC
Organism: uncultured Odoribacter sp.; assembly: GCA_944321145.1. Classification (GTDB taxonomy): domain Bacteria; phylum Bacteroidota; class Bacteroidia; order Bacteroidales; family Marinifilaceae; genus Odoribacter. The sequence continues at coordinate 13,729 of CALUKF010000050.1, forward strand.
ATTGGTAGTCATTCCGTGCGTATATTATATTTTTGACAAAAAGAGAAAGTAAGGTTACAACAGACTATGGATAAACTTATAAGGCGAAAGGTTCTGATTTCTATGCTATTCATCGGCTTGACGATGATAGGCTTGTTCTCCTACAAGTATTTGCCGATGGAATTGTATCCGGATGCGGAGTACCCGACCCTGAACGTCAATGTCACCACCCGGACGGGTACCGACTTAGACCCGAACTACCTGCTCAATCAGGCAGCCATTCCGGTCGAAGGTGCCATCAGCGGCATGGAGGGTGCGGAGGAAATCGAAACCCGAATCTCCACCCAGAACGTCCGCATCACGGTGTCGTTCAACAAAAGCACCAACATCAAATACGCCTACTTGAAATTGGAGGAGAAAATCAAGTCCCTCGCCAAAACTCTGCCGGATGAATTCAACGTGCAAGTCAGCAAGGGCGGTTCGGGCATGGCAAACAGCCAATTCATGACCCTCCAAATTCTCAGCGACGAGGACATCGATTATGTGCGCAGCATCACGGACAACGACATTGCCCCCGTCCTTGAAAGCACGGATGGCATTGCCTCCGTGACCGTCATGGGCGGACGGGAGAAGAGCATTGAGATTCTCTTGGACAAAGAGAAATGCGAGGCGCTCAACATCACGAGCGCGCAAATCAGCTCCCTCATCAGCAGCAACATGACGGAGAAAACTTTCGCCGGCTCGGTGTACCAAAATGTCAAACGCTATTTCGTCAATGTCACAGCAGAATACCTGAGCACTGAGGACTTGGGCAGCATCGTAGTAGCCGACGGACCTGTCCTCCTCAAAGACATTGCCGATATCCATTTCGGAATCAAGGACGAGGAAAGTTATTCCCGTGTCAACGGCAAGGAAGTCATCACTTGCATCATTGCAAAGTCTCCGCAGGTCAATGTCATTGAACTTTCTGAACGGGTACGTGCCGAAATCGACCAGTTGAATGCGGAATTGGAGATGAAGGGGGTTAACATTCTCATCGACACCGATGTGGCAGAAACCATGAGCGAAAACATCAACACCATCATCGACCTTGGCATCACGGGTGCCATTTTGGCGATATTCATTCTCTACCTCTTCTTGAGGAATTTGAAAATCGTCACCTTCATCGCCTTTGCCATCCCGATATCGGTGTTCTCAGCCTTTTACTTCTTTTACTTCTTCGACATCAGCATCAACACCCTGACCCTGACGGGTATTGCCTTGGCAGTCGGCATGCTCTTGGACAACTCTGTCGTCGTTATGGAGAATATTTTCCGCCTGCGCGCCATCGGGGTAAGCAACGAAGAAGCGGCGGTACGCGGTACAAAGGAAGTCACCAAAGCCATCATTGCCGCCACGCTGACCACCATCACGGTGTTCTTGCCCTTCCTGTTCTCCGACGACTTCATGTTGAAACTGATTGGCGAGCACATTGGGGTTTCCATCATCACCACCCTTTTGCTTTCCTTGGTCGTTGCCTTGCTGCTGATTCCGATGGCAGTGAACCAATTCATGAAAAAACAAGGCGAGAAAGTCAATTTCAGCACCCTGTCCATCCACAGCCGGGCGGTGCAAATCTACATTGCCCTGCTGAAAATGTGTCTCCGCAAGCCCACGACTGTCGTATTTTCTTCCATCATTGCGTTAATCGCCATTTTGGCATTATCGCTGACACTCACCATCAATACATTGAAGGAAATCGAGGCAGACACATTCAATGTCTACATGACTTTCCCGAACGGTTTTACTCTGAGCCGTACCGACGAACGCGTCCGGGCTTACGAAGACCGCCTGAAGGAAATACCGGAAATCGAGCAATATACCTCCAAAGTTTACGCCAGCGACGCCAACCTGACCATCAAACTCAAGGAAGACTACGAGAAAATCGGTGAACGCACCCTGGACGAACTGAAAAACTCCGTTCTGTCCATTGCCCGTGACCTTCGGATTCCCGACGCCAGCCTTGAAGCCATTGAGAGCAGCGAGAATTTCCAGGGCGGAGGAGGCGGCAGTGCCATGCTGGGTGGCAGCGAGGAACTTTTGCGCCGCATGGGCATGGGTAACCAGAGCGAGAAAATCGTCATCAAAGGACAGGATTTTGAAAAAATGTCCAACTTGGCAGAACTGTTGGAGTATCAGTTAGAAGACCTTGACAACATCAGCTATGCTTCGGTCAGTTCTTCACGCGGCAGACCCGAAGCCCGCATCCTTTTCGACCAATACCTCATGGGCATATACGACGTGACCCCCAACAACGTGGTCAACGAGTTAAACAACTTTGCCCCCCAGAATGTCACCTCCATCACCTATAAAGCCGGCGACGAGGAATACGACATCATTATCAAAGACAAAGAATTGGCTGAAAAAGAAGAGGAGGAAGACGAAGAGCAGGTGCGTACCTTGGAAGACCTCCGCAACCTGGAAGTCAGCAACGACAACAATTCCATTACCGACCTCCGCAGTTTCAGCCAAATCAATCTGGGCAGGGGACAAGGCAATATCAACCGCGTAAACCAGGACAATGAAATCACCGTAAATTACCGGTTCAATTCCGAAGTCAACGAGTCCAAGAGCGTCTTGGAGGCTGCCCGTCTGGAGGTGGACGAGCTTGTCCAGGCAACCGACATCCCTACCGGCGTGGCAGTCGAGATTGTACACGAGGAAGAGGATACCAACGACTTCGGCTTCCTGATTATTGCAGCGTTCATCATCATTTACATGATACTCGCGGCGGTATTCGAATCCGTGACTGCCCCCATCGTGCTCATGTTCGCCATTCCGCTGGCAGCCATCGGTTCTTTGCTTGCTTTGCTTTTCACGAGCAATTCCCTGCTGAATGCCAATGTGCTCATCGGAGTCATCATCCTCATCGGTATTGTGGTGAACAACAGCATCATCTTGATTGACTTCACCTCCCAATTGCGCCGCCAAGGCTATCGCAAACCGCGTGCGCTGATTGTGGCAGGCATTTCCCGCGTACGTCCCATCCTCATCACCGCCATCACCACCATCATTGCCATGTTCCCCTTGGCAATGGGACAAGGCGAATTTGTATCCGGTTTGGGCGCGCCTTTTGCCATTACGGTCATCGGCGGGCTGAGCATGAGCACTCTGCTGACGTTGGTCATCATCCCGACCCTGTATTCCGGCATGGAGGATGCCCTCCGCCGTTTGCGCACGCAGAGCCTCTTCATGAAAATCTTGCAACTCTCGCTGCTGGTGGTAGCCGTGCTCTGCATCTATTTCTTTGAGAGTTCGCTGGCATGGCAAATTGGCTACTTCATTGGGGCTGTCATTCTGATACCTGCTGCCACTTGGTTCGTAGAAACCAGTTTGCGGCAGGCAAATAGCAAAATCATCCCTCCAGACGAAGAAATCCACATCGCCATCCGCAATCTCGTGAAAATTTACGGGCGTCCCAACGAATTCCAACGGGAATGGCATTCCGGGCAACTCACCCGTGAACGCCTCGGCATCCGCGAAGAATACCGCACCCCCAAGGACCTGCAAGGATTGGTTTGGATGGTGCCCCTCGCCGGCTTCCTGGTTTATTTCACCTACTTCTATCAGGAACTGGTCTTCTGGGCAATCTTCTTTGCCGTAGGCACGTGGTTGCTCCTGACCAAAATCATTGCCATCCTTTCGGAATTTATGGCAAATAACGGGAAGCGTTGGGCTGCCCTGCCGCTCCGCGTCCTGGACATCGCCGTCTACTACGTTTCACCGTTGTTCTCCTTGATTTGGGCTTCTGTCAAATTCTCGAATGCCTCCGGCGCTGCCATCCTTTTGGGGCTGATTTGGTATGTGGGCATCGCCGCACATTACCTTGCCGAGCGCATCCACAAATACAACATCAACATTGACCTGATTGACGGGCGTTTCCGTGAAATCAAGAAAGCCATCTACCGTGTAGCGACCAAAATACCGGTCATCGGCTACAAGAAAAAGCCCTTCAAGGCACTCAATGCCGTCTCCATGGACATCCACACCGGCATGTTCGGCTTGCTGGGTCCCAACGGCGCAGGCAAAACCACCCTCATGCGTATCATCTGCGGTATCTTTGAGCAAAGCTATGGCAAGATATTTATCAATGGCATCGACACCCAGAAGAAACGCGAGGAACTCCAAGGCTTGATTGGCTACCTCCCGCAGGAATTCGGCACCTACGAAAACCTGACTTCATGGGAATTCCTGGAATACCAGGCGTTGCTTAAAGGCATCTACAACCCCAAAGTGCGCCGCCAGCGCATCACCGAGGTGCTCGAAGCCGTGCACATGTATGAGAACAAAGACAAGAAAATCGGCGGTTTCTCCGGCGGTATGAAGCAGCGTATCGGCATTGCCCAGACGCTTCTCAACCTGCCGCGCATCCTCGTCGTGGACGAACCGACCGCAGGACTTGACCCCCGCGAGCGCATCCGCTTCCGCAACCTGTTGGTGGAGCTTTCCCGCAACCGGATTGTCATCTTCTCCACCCACATCATTGAGGATATCGCCAGCTCCTGCAACCAAGTAGGCGTCATCAACAAAGGCTCCCTGAAATACCACGGCACCCCCAGCGACATGGTCGAAATTGCCCGCAATGTCACGTGGACCTTTGAAATCCCCGCCCGCGAATTTGCACAGTTACCGCCTGACCTGCTCATCGTACACCACATTCGCAAAGGAGACAACATCAAGGTGCGGTGTCTCTCCGAGACGCAACCCGTCCCAAATGCCGTGCGCACGGCGCCCTTGTTGGAAGACTCCTACCTGTGGCTGTTGAGGAGCGTGAAATTAGAAAACCACGAACAGATTATCACTCAATAACAAGGCTATGGCAAAGAAATTAAACATAAACACACCCCTCATCAAGTTGACCGAATACAACATCAAAATCATATTCGGCAACAAATTCTTCTATTTCGTCCTGAGTGCCATCGGCTTCTACATCCTGACGGTGGGCATCAGCCTTTTCTCGGATGACGAAATCACCATGGCGACGGGCTACAGCATGCTGCTCGTGCCCTCCATCCTGCTCATCTTCTATCCCACCTGCTTTGGGATTCAGAACGACCAGGACGCCAAAATCATCGAAATCATCTTCGGCATCCCGAACTACCGGTATAAAATCTGGTTGTTCCGCCTGCTGATAGCCTACGTCATCTGCTTCATCATGACCTTCTTTCTCGCCGCCCTGACCAATTGGCTGGTAGTCGAGGCGCCTCCTTTAGACCTCACCCTACAGGTCATGGTGCCCGTGCTTTTCATCGGCTTGCTCTGCTTCATGCTGAGCACCATGGTACGCAACGGCAATGGCACGGCAGTACTCATCATCGTCATCGGTCTCATCCTGTTCGGTGTCAGCAAAGCCCTGGAGGTCAGTCGTTGGAACGTCTTCCTCAACCCCTTTGACGTCCCCATCGACAGCAACCCCCAAATCTTCTACAACACAGTCTTTTACAACCGCCTCTTCATTCTCCTCGCCAGCTTCATTTTCCTGCTGACAGGGCTTTACAAGATGCAAGACCGCGAAAAATTCATCTAACCCTCAACTCTGTTGTAGCCGCTTCCCCCGACCATTTTTTTCAACAGGCATAACACATCCCATGGGAGACGCCCCGCCCGGCGCCTCCCATTTCTTTTATTCCCACCCTTCCTCCTTTCCCACTGCCGCCTTTCCTCCCTTCCCCTTTTCAAAAAAACACCTTCCCCACCCCTCACTCCCCTCCTGCTCCCCGCTTGGACAAGGCTTGGAATTCCAGTTACGCCTCATAAATCCCAATTATACGTCTAATAATATATTTTTGATTTTTATTTGTTTTCTATTCAAACATTCTTCGATTCTAATCGAACGAGAATCGAAGGATAATCGAACAACAAACGAAGATAAAAGCTATCACGTAACTATCGCGTATATCTGGCGTAACTGGAATTCCAAGCCTTGTCCAAGCGGGGAGCAGACCTTGCCTAAGCCCACGCCCCGTTTACACCTCCCTCCACTTATGTGTAAGGAACAAAAAGGCTTATTAAGAAAATAAACTTTCAGGCATATTTCGTATCTTTGCCCAAAGATGAAATTATTTATAGTCAATTATATGGACAAAAAACAGCTGAAAGAAAAAAGCATAGAAGAGACTCTTTGGGAATCTGCCAACAAACTGCGGGGTTCGGTCGAACCTTCGGAGTATAAACACGTGGTGTTGAGTCTGATATTCTTGAAATATGCCTACGACCGCTTTGTCGAACGACGCAATGAACTGATTGCCGACCATAAGGAAGCGTTTGTAGACCAGCCTGTGTTCTATAATGCCAAGAATGTCTTTTACCTGAACGAAATCAGCCGCTGGGATTATCTGATGGAGAATGCCAAACAGAACGACATTGCCATCAAGATTGATGCGGCTCTGGCACAGGTAGAGAAAGACAACCCCACATTAAAAGGAGCTTTGCCGAGCAATTATTATTCGGGGTTGGGATTAGACCGTACCAAATTGGCAAGTCTGCTGGATGTAATCGGCAAGATTGATACGCAGAAAGATAAGGAACACGACTTGATTGGTCGTGTATATGAATACTTCTTAGGTAAGTTTGCCATAGCCGAGGGCAAGGGTAAAGGCGAATATTACACGCCCAAGACGATTGTCAACCTCATTGCGGAGATGATACAACCCTATCGGGGCAAGATATACGACCCCTGTTGCGGTTCGGGCGGCATGTTCGTGCAGAGCATGAAGTTCATCGAGGCACACCACGGCAATCGGAAAGACGTTTCAGTTTATGGGCAGGAATATACCAACACCACGTATAAGTTGGCAAAGATGAACCTTGCCATCCGGGGCATTGCCTGCAACTTGGGTGAACGTGCCGCCGATACGTTTCATGATGACCAGCACAAGGACTTAAAGGCTGACTTTATCATGGCAAATCCGCCTTTTAATCAAAAGTCGTGGCGTGCGGAGAATGAATTGACCAATGACCCGCGCTGGCAGGGATATGACGTACCGCCTACAAGCAATGCCAACTATGGCTGGATTTTGAACATCGTTTCCAAGCTGTCCGCCAATGGTATGGCGGGGTTTCTGCTTGCCAACGGCGCATTGAGCGGTGATGGTACAGAACTGAACATCCGCCGCCAGTTGCTGAAGAATCATTTGGTGGAAGCCATCGTCATTCTGCCGCGCAACATGTTTTATTCTACCGACATCAGCGTGACGCTGTGGATATTGGCAGGCAACCGCAAAGCCCGTACCGTGGAGCAGAACGGC
>CALUKF010000051.1 GCA_944321145.1 uncultured Odoribacter sp.
CAGAAGTTCATTGACATAAGTAGCCGTATACTTCGTGCGCCACACTTCTGCCCAGCCTTGGAAAAAAACGCCGTTCCTGCTTTTCCAACTCTTCCCCGTAAAAACCTTCCCGCATCAATTTTTCCACATACGCCTGGTACGCGATTTCCATGCCGCCCAAATCGGCAATGTTCTCGCCCAAAGTGTTTTCCCCGTCGCAACACACGCCAGGCATCTCCTCCGGCAAGATTTCCAACAAATTATAACATTCAATGAGCGATTGGCATTTCTCCATAAAAGCCATCTTGTCCATCACCGTCCACCAATTCCGGAAATTGCCGTCCTCGTCGTATTGTGAACCAAAATCATCAAACCCGTGGGTAATTTCATGTCCTACAATGCCAAACAGGGCATAATTGTAAGCGTCCGAAAAATCCTTCCGGTAAAGGGGTTCCAACATAAAAGCCGGATAAATGCAGAGGCAATTGAGCATGGGATAATAAGAACAATTGACCGTTGGGAGAGTGCCTGTAAAAATAGGAATGATAAAATTGAAACTTGCTTCCTTGACACCCTGCCCTGCCAAACCTTTCAAATAGTGGAAATAGGCTTCACGCAATTGCATGACATCCTCCACAAACGTGCTGCCGGTAAGCTCAGGCATAGCCCCTTCTATCCATTCATCCGGATAACCCACATTAAACTTCATGGCATCCAGCTTCTTAATAGCATTCTGCTTCGTCGTCGCGCTCATCCAATCCAAATTCTCCAGGCGGCTTCTGAACACGCTCCTCATCTCCTCGCAAATCGCCTGGTATTCTGCTTTCAACTCAGGAGAAACGTAACGGGTGGCATAAGCATAAGAAATCGGATAACCCATGTATTTTATATTCACCTCCGTCTTCACCCAATCCCACATCTCCTCGCCCGCTTGCGCAGCCGCCCAGGCAGGGGAAACATACTCGTAATCCATAAGGATGGAATATTCCAAAAGTGCTTTCAATTCTTCCAACGTCCAATCCGCAATGGACTCCAGAGTCTCCACGTCATCCCGGGAAATCAAAAGATATTCCTCGTCAATGCCCAACGTGCTTTCCAGCGTCTGGAGAAACCCGCCTGCCGCCGCACGTGTCCGCACACGCCGCAAAGCAGCCAATTCCGCCTGCCGCTCAGGATGGGCGCACAAATCTTCATACGACAAATGAAGTTCACTGGCAGCATCCGACAACCGTTGGAGCACGCGAATGGCATCGGCAGCTTTCTGCCGGGCGGTTTCAGGGCTTTCACCCAAGTCCTCGTAAACATCTGCCAGCCATTGCTCCCCGCCATTATCTTCCGGCGTCCAATCACTCAGTATATTAAGCAACACGCACATTTCACCTTCAGAAGAAATCGCCTCCAATGAAAGCACGTTGTCATACCCCATCGCTATCAATTCGGCAAAAAGTTTCCAGCCTTCCTCTTTCGTTGTAACCCGGTCTACAAGCGCGAACCGCTCTTTCACAACATCTTCCGCCTGAGCCTCCGTTTCGCCTGCCCGGTCGGCATGGTCATATACCTGTTGGAGCCCGGACGCACGGAGCACCTCAGCTTCCAATTTAGCTGCCTGTTCCTCTGCATCATCAAACAAGCCCACCGACTCCTCTCCGCCCAAATCCGCATTGGCATACCAATTGCCGATGCAATACATATAGAAATTATCACCCGGGCGATAATTTTCCACATCCATATTCGCGTCCAAATCCCAATCCTTCCTGTCTGCCATGGAGGGGTCTAATTTCCCGTCATCCTGGCAAGCTGCCAACAAAAAAGCGGCAGCCATGCAGCATATCATTAAAATCTTTTTCATAATGTAATTGTCAATTTATATTTGCCGGCAAAATTAGCCTGCCAAGGACAATCCGATATGGCTTTTTTGGTTTTTCGTGTGGCTTTTTTGGCAAATTTCCTACAAATAGCACCTCCAAACTCCTTAAAAACACCTACACAAACCGTTCTTTGCGAAAAAAGGGCTATCTTTACACCCGCCAACAAAAAAACAATGAAAAAACGGTTACTTCACATCTACGCCACAGGACTGCTATTGCTCATGGCAGCTACAGGCTTTTCTCAAAAAGCGCCTGCAACAATCAGCATCGACTCCATTGACAAGCTTTACGTCACCGATGCGGAAACAGCCTTGGAGCATATCGGCATCCTCCGCAAAGAATGCGAAACCACAGGGTGGACGCAATGCAGCAAAGACCATCTCGAAGCCGTAGAGTCGCTTATCCACCTCCGGCAAGGCGACCACCACAACGCCCAAAAGCACGCCTACGCCGCCCTTGCCGCTCCCCAAGAGGAGGACAAAACCTGGCGGTTAATTGCCTACCAAACGCTGTGCGAATCTTTCCATGCCACAGGCAATTACGCCCTATTAGGGAAATACGCCATGATGATGAACCTGGAGGCCGACCAACCCACATTTTCTGCCCTGGCACACATCTATGAAGCCCAAGCCCTCGGACGCACCGGAGCATTCCGCCAAGCCTTGGCAAAAGCCGATACCGCCACAACCATCATGGAAAACAGCATGCCCCAAAGCCGGAACGAACAATTCAATGCCCTCTTGCTCTATTACTTGTCCCTCGATACAAAAATCCAGGTTTGCCGCGAAGCCGGCATGCAGGAAGAAGCCTACGCTTACGCCCAACAATACCTCCACCGCCTGGAACAAGAAGAGCGCAAAGGCTACCGCGACATGGACGAAAACGGATTCAAGACCGAACGGCTTGCCCTTTTCCTCCAACTTGCCAACATCTGCGTTGCCTTAGGAAAAGACGGCAGCCAATGGTTCAACGAAGGCATGGCGCTCTGCCAAGAGCTGGAACATCCTGCCGAAATCACCAGCGAAGCCGCCGACTACCTGTTTGCCACCCGCCAATACACCGAATACGAACGCATCGTCGTGCCAGCCCTCCAAGAGTTCGTGAAAAAAGCACCCACCCAAGCCCTCATGCGCATGCTTTGGCAATGGATAAACATCCTCGCTGCAAGCAACCGCCAGGCAGAACTGGAACAGTGGACAGCAAAGGGCATGGAAATAAGCGCAAATCTGGTAAACCGCCTTGGAAAAAGTGCCGGCACAGACTTCCTCATGGCTTACGAAAGCGAAGTGAAAGACAAAGAAATCGAAGTCCAACAAGCAGCCTTAAAAGCCAACCGACTGCGAATAGCAGTCATCGCATCTTTTGCCATCCTCATCGCCGCCGGATTCACCATCACATTCATCATGTGGAAAAAGCAAAAGAAAAACATCCAATTCCTCTACCGCCAAATAGAAGAAAACCGTCAAAAAGAACGGCTGGCAGAAAAACAAATGCTACTGGCAAACCACCCGGCAAACGCCCTGCCAAGCGGAAACGACGAATCCGAAGAAGCCAATCTGGCACTACTGGCTGCACTCCATGCCTTTCTCAAAGAAAACGACCGCTTCCGCGACAGCGAACTCACCATGGAACAAATCGCCCGGCAACTCGCCGTCCGGCAAAAGAAATTAAACGCCACCCTCCAAACCCTCAAAGGCACCACCCTCGTAGGCTACGTGCGGGACATGCGTATGGAATATGCCTGCAGCCTGCTGCACGACCATCCCGACATGAAAGTGGAAACCGTAGCCCTCCAATCCGGTTACAACACCCCACGCCAATTCATGCGCATCTTCAAAGAAAAATACAACCTCACCCCCTCCGAATACCGCCACGCCTCCTGCCAAACGTCACCAACACGCGCTTCCCTGCCGGAATCTCCTTCGCCAGCTGTACAATCATTCCCTTGCCAAAAATCAATTTTGCAGAATTCTGAAAAATAAAGTTTTCCACAATATTATCTATTTGAATAAAACATTTCTTCTCCTACAGAGGTAAAAGAAAATTTTCCCGTCCCCTTGCATTAATCTTTCAAACAACCGATTGGAACCACATACACCCCGTCGTCCCGGCGATAAGCAAACTCGCCACCAGTAAGAACCATCAGCAAATCCGGCTCACGCAAGGACACCTGCTTTTCATTTGCATTGCGTTCCTGCACAAGACGCTTGATTTCCAAAAGATGTTTAGCCCCATCCTCCACCTCCCGGCTTCCCAATTTGCATTCTATTAATGCATAACGCCCGTCTCCCAAATGCAACACCACATCGGCTTCCAAGCCATAACGGTCACGATAATAGGACACCTGCCCGCCCAAGCTCTGAGAATAAGCCCTCAAATCGCGAATGCACAGGCACTCAAAAATAAAACCGAATGTGCGCAAATCCAATTCCAATGACTGCGGCGATGCCCCAAGCACAGCAACAGCGATAGACGGGTCAACAAAACACCGTTTCTTGCTGCTCCTGATGGAAGTCGCAGAACGAATCGCCGGGCTCCATGCCGGAATATCCTCTATCACAAAAAGCCGCTCCAACGCCCCGACATAATCCTCAAAAGTTTTTATAGACGTGCTCTCCATTTCCCCAGACACATCGGCGAGCATCTTGGTTTTCTGCACCAACGTGCAAATATTGCGCGCGTATGAACGCAATATAAGTCGTGCCAGGGTTGGATTGCGTTGCACATTATCTATTTTGGAAACATCTTCCTCACATACCGCATTAACATAATCTTTAGCAATCAAAAGTTTGGCACGGTCACTCATTGCCCCCAACGACTCCGGCCAACCACCACGGCATGCCGCCAATATAACATCTTCAATTGTCAGCGAAGAGGCTATGCCGTCAATGTCTATGTCAGCATGGTCAAATAATGCTCGCAAAGAAATGGCACCGCTCGATTCTTTCGATTCATACAAACTCATCGGATACATCATCATGGAGGAAATACGTCCAGTACCAGTATGTAACCGTTGGTGCTCCTCTCCCCGATTCCTTTTCTCATCAATCACCGTAGAACCCGTGAGGATAAACTGCCCCTTAAGCCCCCGCTCATCAACAGCCATACGCACTGCATCCCATAAGACAGGTGCATCCTGCCATTCGTCTATCAACCGCGGAGTCTCGCCTTTCAGAAGGATAGACGGCTTTGTCCTTGCCGTCGCCAAATATCCAGCGCGCCTGTCCGGATCTTGCAAACGAATCACGCTCTTAGCCTGTTGCATGGCTGTCGTCGTTTTTCCGCACCATTTCGGACCTTTAATCTGTACAGCACCAAATGCCTCCAAACGCAACGCCAATTCCTCATCAACTATTCTCTTTAAGTATTCCACGTCAAAATATATTGAATTTCAGTGCAAACATAAGCATTTTATTTGAAACCGCCAAATCCGTTTCCTGTTTTTGTGGCATTTCACTTCCTGTTTTTGGTGTATTTTACTTCCAGACTTTGCGGTAAAATGCCCGGTGTTTTTCTTCTGCCCGCCCTGTCAATCCTTGCCCCAGGAACTTGTTTGTTTCCAAAATTTCCACTACCTTCGCAGTTGCGAAACCGTCGTTTCGGAAACAGCGGTTTCGCAACTAAACATTGAGCCATGAAATTTTTTGACCGCAAAGAAGAAATTGAGTCCTTGCGCAAAATTCGCGAAAAGGCAAAAAGCGTAGCCCAATTCACGGTAGTCACCGGACGGCGACGCATTGGGAAAACCTCGCTCGTATGGAAAGCCTACGAAGACGAACCGATTCTTTATTTCTTTGTCGCCCGCAAGGTCGAAAGCGAATTGTGTGAATCCTTTTGTACCGAGATGGAAGAAAAATTAGGCATCCCAACCATGGGCAAGGCAGAACGCTTCGCCGAAATATTCGAATATCTGATGAAATTATCCGTGGAACGCCCACTGACGCTCTTCATCGATGAGTTTCAAGAATTTTTCCGCGTAAACAAATCCGTATACAGCGACATGCAACGCATCTGGGACATTTATCACACCCGTGCCCGCATCAACCTGATTGTCTGCGGTTCTATCTTTTCCATGATGACCAAGATTTTCAAGGACAAAAAAGAACCGCTCTACAACCGCCAGACCCATTTCATGACCATCCGCCCTTTCCGGACAGCCGTATTGAAAGAAATCTTGGCGGAATACAACCCCGCATACACTCCCGAAGACCTGCTTGCACTCTATGCTTTCACAGGCGGTGTTGCCAAATACGTCCAGCTGCTCATCGATGCCGATGCAACGACAAAAACCGGCATGTTGAACCACATCGTCCAAGCCGATTCCATTTTCCTAGGCGAAGGGAAAGCTATCTTAATCGAGGAATTCGGGAAAGACTATGGAGTCTATTTTTCCATTCTCTCCGCCATCGCACGCGGGAGGACTACCCGCCCGGAAATCGAAAAAATCGTAGGCAAGGAAATCAGCGGCTACCTGACAAAACTCGAAAAGGAATACGAACTCATCGGCAAAAAACAACCTCTGTTTGAAAAAAGCGCGACAAAAAATGTGCGCTACGCCATTGACGACAACTTTTTCATCTTCTGGTTCCGTTTCATCTACAAATACAATTACATGCTTGAAATTGAAGGCTACGAACAGGTGAAAAAAATCATCCTCCGAGATTACGATACATTCAGCGGCTTGATGCTTGAACGCTATTTCCGGAGCAAACTCATTGAGCAGCATGCTTACACCCGCATTGGCAGCTGGTGGGACCGCAAAGGCGAGAATGAAATCGACCTCATCGCCGAGAACGAATTAGACGACGTTGCTACTTTCTTTGAAATCAAACGGCAAGCCGCCCAAATCTCCCTTCCTGCCTTACAAGAAAAAGCTCAAGCTTTTCTGCGAGCCACCGGGCAATTTCAAGGCTACGACCTCTCCTATCAAGCCCTTTCCCTGAAAGACATGTAGCATATACAAATAAGATTTTCGTGATTCTCCCTTCCCCTCGGAAATGCTTCCGAGGGGAAGGGCATTTGTGCGTTGCCGGCAAGAGGCGGTTTCAGGCAAGGCTGTGGGAAGGCTTGGAGCGGGCTATGGGATGGAGTTATGCCATTGCTATCCTAAAGCTAAATAAGAGTTAATATTCGTGTTTGTTGTTTGATTTCTATTCGATGTTTCTTCGATTGTAATCGAACAAGAATCGAAGGAGAATCGAACGACGAACGAAGATAGATACTCTGACGTAACTATGGGATATATCTTTTTTAACTCTTATGGGGAGGGATGTCCAAGCGAGGAGTATGAGGGGGTGCTAAGGGGAGATTGAGATTGGGGAAATGGAAGGGGTAGCAGGGAGAATGAAGGGGAAGAGAGGGCGGGACGTGAAAAAGCCCGCGCGAGCCGGTTGAATGGCTGCGCGCGGGCAGGGTGTGTTAACACTTGGGCTATTACAAATTACCTGAAGATTTTAGGGGAGGAGCTCCGCTAATTTTTGCTGTAGGGCTTCACCCCGGAGCTTGGTGGCAAGAATCGTGCCATCGGCATCCAGAAGGAAGATGGCGGGGATGGCTTGCACGCTGTAGGCATTGGCAATGCCGGAGTCGTCGCGGAAGTTGAGCCAGGGGAGCTGTTCCTCGTCAAGGGCTTTTTGCCAGGCGGCAGGGTCGCGGTCGGTGGAGATGCTGATGATTTCCAAGCCGCGCGGGGCAAAGGTCTCGTATGCCGCCTTGAGGTTGGGGATTTCCTTGCGGCAGGGACCGCACCAGGATGCCCAGAAGTCGATGAGGACGTATTTCTTGCCTGCCATGAGCTGCTGCAAAGTGAGGGTGTTGCCATCGGCATCCTTGACCGTGAAGGCGGGGGCAGGCTTGCCTTCGCTGGCGGGCGGGAAAAGCTCAGCTTCGACGATTTTGCCGTAGTAGCTCTGCTTTGCCTCGTCAGAAAAGGCGGCAAACCATTCTTTTTGCTCGTCCTCAAACCAACCCATGGTGTTGAGCATGAGGAAAGGCGCCCACCAGGAATCTTTGTTGTTCATGATGGCGGTTTTGGTCATGTTATTCACCGTGGCAAAGAAGGTGGCATTATCGCGTTCCAAAGCAGCGTAAGCCTCCGTCTGCATGAGGGAATCTGTCAATGCCTGGTTTCCGGCTCCACGGGCTTCGCCCAGTTGGCGGGAAATGTCGGCATGGCGTTGCTCCGTTTCCCGGTACAATTCATCCAACTCGTTTTTGAAAGACATTTTGGCAAGGTATTCCTCGTGGATAGGGGAGCCGGAGACTTGAACTTTTGAGAAATCTGCCCACTTCTGAGTGCCTTCGCCGGTGTATGCCACCGTACCGGCAAGTTTCACGCGGGTGCCGTTTTCCACGACCACAGGCAAAACGCCGCCTGCGCCTTGCTGACCGATATAGAACATGCGGGGAGATTCGACGGCATAGTCGAAGGAGAATTTGCCACCGGCAACCGTAGCTTCTGCCACGGTTTTCTCGTCCTGATGGGTGCCGCCGGGGGTCAGGGTCATGACTGTGCCGTCGGGGATGCCGGCAATGTTGCCTTCGATGGTGAAGGAGTCTTTCGGGGTACAGGCATTCGCCATCACGAGGAGGGCGAATGCGCAAATTATTCCATAAACAGTTTTCATTTATCGTTTTATTTTATCGTGTTTTACATCATTGATTTTATCGTTCTACGTTTTGTTGAAGCGTGCCGTTGCCGGGGTTGCTGGTGGCTCCTTGCGGGAAGGGCATCGTCCAGAGATGGGAATCGGGGGCGAGGGTAAGCGTCTGCCCTTCAAACTCCTTGGTACGGGTCGTCGCATATTCCGAATGGAGATTCAGGCGGCGGGCATCCCAGAAGGGGACGGGGGTCATCACATAGTCGTTTGCCTTGGCTTGAATAATCAGGCGCACGGCTTCCTCCACGGAGGAAGCAGAAAGGTCGCGGTAAGCATCGGCAAGAATGCGGGTGCCGCGCACGGTATTCAATACGGACATCGCCTCATCGATGTTGTCCTGTCCACCTTGGCGGGCAATGCACTCCGCCTTGATGTAATACATTTCGGGCGTGGTGATGCCGCCGCCGTTGAAATAGTCATTGCGGATGCCATAATACAGGGTGTCGGGCGACATGTAGCGTTTCTTCCACCCGGAGGCAAAATGGGCATCGCCTTCCTCAAACAATTCAGCACGGGCAACCGGTATGCAGGCATAATTCCCGGAGAGACCTGCGTACCGTTGGGTTGTCGTGCCATAACGGAAAATATAATTTTCAGGATTATCCAAGCCAATAGAGGGATAGCTGGAGCTCCAATCGTCGGGCAATTCAATCTGCTCGCGGTTTTCCTCGTAATACTGCGTCCAATCGAAAAGGGCATCGTTCTGCTCCAAAGCCAGGTTGGCGTTGGTGAGGGCATCGGTGTAATTCTCCATCGCAAGATAGACGCGTGCCAGCATGGCGTAGCCTGCGCCTTTGTTGGGGTGGAGCGGCGTCGCCCCTTCCACCGGCAGGTCGGGAATGGCTTCCGTCAAGTCGGTGAGGATGAACTCGTACATGCGGGCAATGGTCACCTGCTCAGAGGGAGCGTTCATGTCCGGGGACGTAATCAGAGGCACGGAGAGTTTGTCGGCTGCCGTGGACTCCTCGTAAGGGTCGGCATAATAATTCAGGATATTGAAGTAATTCATGGCACGGAGCACTTTGGCTTGGGCGACCAGAGCTGCGCGTTCCGCCTCGGTGCATTCCGTCATATCGGCGGCGTTCTGGAGTATCAGGTTCCAAGCAAAAATCGCCTGATAAGTATAATAATACGCGCTCTCGTCAGCATTGTTGTAGAAAATGCGGTCTTCGTCCTCCATCCAATTGTAATTGATGGATACCAGAGAAAGGGCATTCAACTCTTCCGGGGCACGGTACCAATCGTTCATCAAGTCGATGGCAGCCGTCATATCGTTCAAATGATAATCTTCATTGCGAATCAATGCCTCAAAATCAGCAAGGATGGTCGGGATTTTCTCGCCCTTCGGGAGGATGCCCAAAAAGTCATTGCAAGAAGAGAAAAGGGCACTCGCGCACAAGACGGCAGCTACTGCAATGGTATGTATTGTCTTATTCATAATCTTCATTTTTTCAAGGTTAAAAATTCAGGTACAAGCCCAAAACGTAATTCGGTTTATCCTTGGTGCCCAGCATGTAACCGGCATCCTTGTCGAAGGCGATGGTGCCCGCGTTCTCCACGTTGAACTGAAGCTTCGCGCTGCTCAAACCTGCTTTCTTGACCCAAACGGAGGGCAGCTTGTAAGACAGGGAAATGTTGTTGAACGTGATTTTGGAAGCGTCGAGCACGTGGATGTCCGCCCCATCGTAAATGGACTCGCGGTCGTAATTGAACCCATCGGAAAATCCGAAGAGCAGGCGGGGCACGTCGGTGTGCGCCTCATCACCGGGCTTTTCCCAAGCGTCCATGATATCCTTGTTGGTGATGCTAATGGTCGAAGTGGTATAAGCATTGTCCATGCTGATAACCGGGATATTCGTGCTGCGGAACTTGTGGCCGCCTTCGTAAAGCATTTGCACGGAAAGTTCCCAATTCTTATACGTGAGCACATTCGTGAAAGAACCGCTGTAGACGGGAACGGTGGTGCCGGCATAATGAATGGCTTCAAGGTCGGTGTAGTCCGTAGTCGTCACATTACCATCCTTGTCGTAAATCTGCGGTTCGCCCTCTGCACTCAAACCTGCCCATTTGTAAGCGTAAATGCCGTTATAGGGTTTGTCTTCGCGAGGATAGGCTTCGGGATAGTCAATTTGCAGGTAATAAACGGGAGCCACGGCTTTGCTTTTCGTCACCTTATTCTTGTTGTAACTGAAGAGGAAACCCATATTCCAGTTGAAATCATCGCGCTGCATCACATCGCCGGTCAGGGTCAATTCAAAACCGCGGTTGCGCATGGCACCGTTGTTGAACGTCAGGGTGGAGTAACCGAACCCTTCGGTGGGCACACCCATCTGGTTGGCAAGCAAGTCATCGCTGAGGCGGTTGTAGAACTCCAGCGTACCGGACATCCGCCCGGCAAAGAGGGCAAAATCTACACCGACGTTGACAGTCGTCGTCTTTTCCCAACGCAAATTCGGGTTTGGCGGAGAAGCCACCTGACCATACAAGCCGCCGACGAGAGTGCTCGTGTAATAGCTGGCAGTCAGATAGGGAGCCGCATCCTTGGCAATGTTACCGCCGATGCCATAAGAAGCACGGAGCTTCAGCATAGCCACCCAATCCACGTTGAAAAACGACTCGCTGCTGAGGTTCCAACTGGCACCTACTGACCAAAGCGGTTTGTTCTGGTATTTGGAGTTGGTGCCCCAAAGGTTGGAACGGTCCCAACGGATAGAACCGGAAAGGGTGTACAGACCGTTATAGGTGTATGCCGCATTGGAATAGAAAGATACAAAGCGGTTGACCAACTCACTCTTTGCCCAAGGTGCAGAAATAGATGCCCACGTATCCATCAGACCGGTAAAACCGGAAGTGAGGGCGGCTTCGTCGATGTAGGCGGAGGTCAAGAGGTCTTCGTCGTAGCCGTAGCGGGTGGTGTTGTTGTACTCCAACTTCGTGTGGCGGATTTCCTGACCGAGAATC
Source organism: uncultured Odoribacter sp. (assembly GCA_944321145.1). GTDB lineage: Bacteria > Bacteroidota > Bacteroidia > Bacteroidales > Marinifilaceae > Odoribacter. The sequence continues at coordinate 11,468 of CALUKF010000051.1, forward strand.
CAGGTAAGATTGTGCATCTCATTGAAGGTCTTGTTCACATTCAACTGCTGGCGGAAGTTGTAGGCGTTGGAGGTCTGCCGCTCGGAGTAAAGGATATCGCCTTCCGGAAGGTTGTAGACCGCCTCGCCGTTCTCGGCAGTCGCAAAATTATTGATGGTCACACGGGTCTTGTAAGAATCCATGCCTTCGAGGCGGTTCATGCGGTTCTCGCCGTATTCGTACTGGTACTGCACGTTGTAGGTGAGCCAGGGCAGGAGCTTCACATCCAATTTGCCGAAAATGCGGGCATTAAACTCGCGGCGTTTTTCGAGGCGGCGGGACAACTCGTCGAGCGGGGTGATGGTCACGTCGTACAACCCGTAGTTGGCAATGTTATCGCGCACCGTCTTGTCGTACTGCGAAACCCAAGAAACGGGGTTGCCGTCCTCGTCCACGAGACGGTCGTAAGGCATGGCGGAGAAACCGGCAGAGTAACTCTCCAGCAAATCGTAGGTCTGGGTGGTGGAATTTTTGAAATTCACGTACATGCCGAGGTCAGCTTGCAGCCAATTGGTGACCTGGAGGGAATTCTGGAGATTCAAACCAACCTGGTCGTTCTTCGTATAAATGTCCTCCTCCTTGTTGTTGCGGTAGCTGGCGGAGAAAGACAAATTGTTGCGGTCGGTCGCCTTGCCCAGGCTCAGGTAATACTGCTGGTAGAAGGAATTGCGCTTGGCATACTTCTCCACGTCGTCGTAATAGGCATAACCACGGGATGCGAGTTCATTCAACTGCGCATCGGCATCTGCCTGGGAAATCTTCTGGGTGTAAAGGTCTAAGAGAATGTCGATGCCGCGGGTCGGGTAGGCATCATTGTTGCGGAGGTTATCAGCTTCTGCGAGCGCACGGTCGAGCCCGTTGTTCAATTCCGGGTTCTCGGCAGCCCATTTCTTCTGCAAGGCAATGATGTCAGCGGCATCGGTGAGGTGACCCGTATAGTAATCGTAGGGATGGATAGTCCAAGTGGCGGAGGCAGAAATCTGGGTTTTGCCTTCCTTTGCCTTCTTGGTGGTGATGACAATCACGCCGTTGGCAGCCCGGGCACCGTAGATAGAAGCGGCTGCGGCATCCTTGAGGACGGTGATGCTCTCGATGTCCTCCATGTTCAGGACGGGGAGATTCTCAGTGACTGCGCCGTACTGGTCGATGGAGGTGTTTTCCACGGGGAAGCCGTCAATCACGTAAAGGGGCGTCTGCTGGGCGTTCATGGTGGAGACACCGCGGATGATGCCGTCGGAATAGCCGGCAATCTCGCCCTCCAGGACAGTAGACAGGTTGTCGAGGCGTTTCATTTCCATTTGCTCCATGCCAACCTTCTCGAAAGCGCCGGTGGAACGCTCCTTGGAAATGGTTTGGTAACCGGTCACCACCACCTCGGCGAGGGCTTCGTTTTCGGGTTCAAGGCGGAAATTCACGATTTCACGGTCGCCAATCTCCTGCTCCATGGTCTTACAGCCCACGAAAGAGGCGACGAGCACGGTGTGGGTGTCCTCAAAGGTCAGGGAGTAATTGCCATTGATGTCAGTCGCCACGCCAATGGTCGTGCCTTTGAGGTAAACATTCGCACCGGGGACGGGCTCGCCGTTTTCATCGGTGACCTGCCCTTTGACGGTGCGTTTCTCCACCGTTTGCGCTTGCGGCGCGGCAGGCATGGGCTTGATGACGATGATGTCGCCCTCGATTTCAGCCGTGAAAGGCTGCCCGGAGAGCACGCGGCTCATGGCATCGGACAGGGGGCTGTTCGCGAATTTCACAGTGACAGGCGTTGCTTTTTGCAGCTCCACCTCACTGTAAATGAAGCGCACATCCGTCTGTTCGCGTACCATGCCCAAGACTTCCTTGAGCGCTTTGTCGCGCACATCGAGGGTCACGGTTTTCTCTTGCGCAGAGGCGTAGCTCCAGAGGTTCATACACATTAACATTGCCGCGACTAACGAGCCGACCCGGCAAAAAAAAAAAAAAAATCCCTTTTTCAGGGCATCTGTTTGTTTTTCTCGTCGATTCTTCATAACATTGTGAGATTAAATTATTAATTAATGAATCAATTATCGGAACGGGAGGTGTTTGCGGCATCTTCCGTTCTTTTTACATGGACGGTGCGTCCGGTAATTTCAAAACTTACGTTGGTGGTCTTTTCTATGAGGGAAAGGACTTTATCCAAGGTCTGCGTGCGCTTGACTACCCCGGTGAAAGCATGGGCGCGGAAAACGGGGTCGTCGAAGACGAACTGCACATCGTACCAGCGGGTCAGCTGACGGGCAATGTCTTCGAGGGGCATGTTCTCGTATTCAAACATGCCGGACGCCCAAGAGGTATAAAGGGCAGTATTCACTTCGCGCGTCTCAATGGCACCCGTTGCCTCGTCCAAGATAGCCTGCTCGCCGGGCTGGAGGCGGACACACTTTGTGCGGTCGCAGAACTCCACGCTTCCCTCCACGAGGGTGGTGACCACTTCCCGGTCGCCGGGGTAAGCCATCAGGTTGAACTTCGTCCCCAATACCCGCACGGACTTGTCATCGGTATGCACAATGAAAGGGCGGGCAGCGTCGTGAGCCACTTCCATATAGATTTCGCCGGTCATGTAAATCTCACGCCGTTCACCCGCAAAACGATTCGGGAAACGGACGGAAGATGCAGAATTGACCCACACACGGGTGCCGTCCGGCAAAGCAAAACGGTATTCCCCGCCAACCGGCACATCGAGGGTCTGCCATGCCACCGCTTCTTCCGTGCGGCTACGGTCGAAACGCAAACCTTCCAAAGAGTCGTTTTCTATGATGGTACCGTCCGGCGCGACCAAACGGGATGCCGATGCGGAGGTGATTTCCAAGGTTTGCCCGTTCTCCGCGCGGAGGGTGGCTTTCAATTCGCCCGGCGCAATGACAGGCTGTTCCACGGTTGCCACCACCGCGGGCTCGGGCGGATTGACCAGAGGCGTTATCCACAACGCGCCTGCCAAAACGGCTGCCGCAGCCGCCACCCCGATAGTCCAGCGGCGCAATCGGCGCATGCGCCGACGATGCCCGGCAGCTTCCACATAACGAGCATAGGCAAGGGGTACCTGCACGGATTCCCCCAATTTCAAGGCGCGCAACAGGGATTCAGCCTCACGCGCATCCCGGAAAAAGCGCCCGGCTTCCGGGTCTTCTTGCAAAAGACGGTGCAATTCAGCGGCTTCTTCCCGCGAAAGCGTCCCTACCATGTAATCGGCAATGTATTCTTCAATGGTCTTTTTCATGGGTCACTCTTTTCCCTTATATTGCAGAAATCGGGAAATGGGTGACAAGAGTTGGGGAAAAATTTTCAAGAATGGAGCTTACTTTTTTGCTTTTTCAACCACACCAAGAGCAATAAGGGATTTGAGCCGAGGGATTTGCGGAGGGCTTGGAGGGCGCGGGCGTAGTAGGTTTTCACGGTGTTGACGGAAATGCCCATTTCGGCGGCGACTTGTTTGTAAGGCTTTTCTTGCCAAACGATGGCTTGAAGGACGAGGCGCGGTTTTTCGGGCAGGGCATCCACGGCGGCATGGAGTTTTTTGCGCAGGCGTTCTTCTTGCTCCGCGTCCTCTTGGCTGAATACATCGTCCCAAAAATCGTCAAGGTGGCTCTCGATGTCCTCGAAGTAGACTTTGCCGTGGTCACGCACCCAGCATAATGCCGCTTTCGACACAGCCCCGAAAAGATAGGAACGCAACGAACCCTCAAAAGGCTTGCCCCGCTTGTTTGTCCAAAGCGAGATAAAGACCGTCTGCACGATGTCCTCTGCCACCTCCGGTGAGACAGGATAGCGCAAGGCGTACATGCACAATGCCCGGTAAAACTTGTCGAATAACAATTTCATACACCGTTCATCGCCTGCTTCCAACATTCTCTTAATGTCTTCCGTCTCCCGTTCTTCTCTTTCGTGGTCGTTCATAAAATTACTGTCTGGCGTAAAAATACGACATTTTTTCTATTCCAGAAAACAAATAAAGAAAATCTCCTATATCTTTGTGGAGGATTTCAAATATAATGTGATGAGACGACTATTCTACTTATTTATAATCGGCATCCTGCTCAGTGCTTGCGAGCAGCAGGACGGGACGGTAGTCCGAATGGAAACTTCGTTGGGAAACATCCGTTTGCGGCTGTATGACGAGACGGTGTGCCACCGGGAAAACATGTTGAAACTGGTGCGCGAAGGCTTCTACAACGGCATGCTGTTCCACCGTGTCATTGAAGATTTCATGATTCAGACGGGCGACCCGCAATCGCGGCTGGCACGCACAGGGGCACTCCTCGGCGACGGCGACACGGGTTACACGCTGAAAGCCGAAATCGTGCCCGGCTATTTCCACAAACGGGGCGCATTGGCTGCTGCCCGGGAAGGCAATGACGTGAATCCGGAGAAAAATTCCAGCGGTTCGCAATTTTATATTGTAGAAGGGCAGGTATTTAGCCCCGAAGAATTGACTGCTTTGGTGGAACGCATCAACCGCAACCGCCGCACAGCCCTCATTGAACGCCTGCAACAAGAGCATCACGCGGAGTATATGCACGCCTTGCTGAGCAGCCGTTCAGAAGCGATGCCCAATTTCGAACGCAAAATCACCGCTGAGGCGGACAGCCTGTTCCAGACCTGCCAACTCGTCCTCACGCCTGAACAGGTGGAAGCCTACACGACCATCGGCGGCTCTCCCCATCTGGACGGGGAATACACTGTCTTCGGCGAGGTCATTGAGGGCTTGGATGTCGTGAAGAAAATTTCCGAGCAACCTACCGATGCCAACGACCGCCCCATCACGGACGTAGTGATTGAACGGATGGAGGTGGAGTAAGGCTTGGCTACAAATTCCTCCCCTCTTTTAGAGCTTGTTCGCGATAGGCTTTGGGAGACATGCCCCAATGCTTTCTAATATATTTCCCGAAGAAAGACAGATTAGGGAACTCCAATTCGCAGGCAATTTCTTTAATACTCTTGGAAGTATACCTCATAAGGTAATCTATGTCTTTCAACACATATTGGTCAATGATGTCGGATGCCAATTGTTTACCCGCTTTCTTGCAAACGGCAGACAGGTATTTAGGAGTAACATTCAATAAATCCGCATAATAAGACACAGACCGCGACTTAGGATAAGACGATGCCAACACATCCACAAACCGCTTAAAGAGGGTCTCCCCCGAAGTAAACGGACGCGGTTTATGCTGCACGACCCGATTTAGCGCACCCTGCATATCGTATACAAATGCCAGCATCAACGCATCAATCACTTTCTTTTGCATCGGCGAAGGCTGTTGGATTTTAGAACACAGCAAATCATAATATTGGCAAAACACCATCGCCTCCTCAGGTTGGAGGGTGCATTTCGGGTTCTTCTCAAAGAACAATTTGGCATCCCAAGAATTTTCAGCCAATGGGAGAATGCGCTGCACATAGGATACCGACACACAAATACAGTAGCCCCTGAAATCCAAACTCAAAAGACCACTCTCCACAATATTGTCGGGCGTAGCGACAAACAAATCATTCTTTTGAGCTTCGTAGTACTTTCCACTAATCGTCACGGTTGACTTGCCTTCCAGCACAAGCGCTATTGCATAGATTTCCAATTGGCAAGGAAGTAATGCACCCAAATTATGTATATTATCGATAAGTGCCAATTCCCCGTCATTGTACACGACTTGCTTTTGAATCTCCGAATTTGCCAAATTTCCTTTCTGTAAATTCTCCATTTTTCTATCTGTTGATTTATTTCCTCTGCAAAATAAGCGGTTATATGCGACACTTCACTCATCTAAAGGTTGAATATAGTGTTCCACAAGTCTTATTTTCTACAAAGTGGCGAAAACAGAACAGTTCTACAGACTCTCAAAAAAGGCATTATTGCCCAAAATCCCTTTGCTTTGCACCCAAAATGAATCAAACAATCACAAATAAATAAACATGAAAACAACACATTTGACAGCAGCACTGCTTCCGGTGCTTCTCATCGCCGGATGCCGAAGCAATAAAAATGAAACGACACCGATTCCACCGGTAAAAGTCGAGCTATTGAGCACCATTCCAGAAACCCATAGTATTCCTCAATACTACTCCGGCACCGTAGAAGAAGAAAACGGAACTCCGCTCAGTTTTGCCATAGCAGGCACCGTGCAAGAAGTACATATCCATTTAGGGCAACAAGTCCATGCCGGTCAAGTAATAGCCACCCTTGACCCTACAAACCTGCAAAACCATTATGATGCCGCATACGCCACCCTCAAGCAAGCCGAAGACGCTTACCGCCGCATGAAAGAATTGCATGACAAAGGCAGCCTACCCGACATCAAGTGGGTCGAAGCAGAGAGCCAACTGGCACAAGCCCGCTCTTTGGAGCAGATTGCAGCCAAACAACTGAAAGATTGCCAACTGCTTGCTCCATCCGACGGCATCATCGCTGAAAAGAACATAGAGGCAGGACAAAACGTTTTGCCGGGAAGCCCTGTAGCACAATTGGTCAACACTTCCCTATTAAAGATAAAAATCGCCGTTCCGGAAACAGAAATTTCTGCCATTTCCACCGGTCAAAATGCCCGGATTTCCGTACCTGCCTTAGGGGACAAGACATTTCAAGGCAAAGTGGTAGAAAAAGGCATTGTCGCCCACCCGCTTTCCCGTTCTTACGATGTGAAAATACAAGTCGCAAACCATCATGAGGGGCTGATGCCGGGCATGGTTGCAGAAGTAGTCCTGCACGCCCCTCAAAATACAGCAACACAATACATAATCCCTGCCCACATCGTGCAACTCGACGAACATAACCAAACATTTGTCTGGACGGTGGAACAGGGGAAAGCCCACAAACGCTTCATCCAAGTCGGAGCATACAGTGCCAACGGCGTAAGCGTACTTTCTGGACTGAAAGCAGGCGATAATATCATTGCAAAAGGCCAACAAAAAGTTTGCGAAGGAACGGAGGTATGCTTATGAAAAAACGGAACTTTGTAGAATGGGCGATGCACTACAGACAAATCGTCATCCTGTGTATCACCTGCCTTGTGGCTTTCGGCATATACAGCCTGCCCGAAATGCGTAAGAACGAATTCCCGGACTTCACCATCCGCCAAGGCATTGTCGTTGCCGTAGCACCGGGAAACACTGCCCAGGAAATGGCTGAACAAATTGCAAAACCCTTAGAGCAATACATTTTCAGCTACAAAGAGGTCAAGAAGGAAAACACCTTCTCACAAAACCGCGACGGCATCACTTACATACAAGTAGAACTCAACGATGACTTGCAAGACAAAGACGCTTTTTGGAGCAAATTCAAGCACGGAATTGCCACTTTCAAAGCGCAACTGCCTCAAAATGTAGTGGCAGTGCAAGTCATGGACGATTTCGGCGACACATCCGCCCTGCTCATCACCATGGAAAGCGAAGATAAAACTTACCGGGAATTAAACGACTACATGGATATCCTGCAAGACCGCTTGCGCTGCATTCCATCCGTCGGTCGCATTACCGTGAGCGGCATGCAACAAGAGCAGATATCCGTTTATTTGGATAACGAACGTTTATCCCAATACGGGCTAAACGACCAAAGCTTAGCCTTGACACTCATGCAGAAAGGTTTTGCCATGACCGGCGGAAAATTGGAAAACCATGAACAGGTGCAACCCGTGTATATTGCCAAATCCCTCAATACCGTTTACGATGTACAACAGCAAATCGTCTACACCGACCCGCAAGGCAACATTGTCCGCCTCAAAGACGTTGCCCGCGTCGTCCGCGAATACCCCAAACCCGACAGCTACATCACCAACAATGGCAAAAAATGTCTTCTCCTCTCCATTGAAATGAAAAAAGGACAAGACATCGTGGCAATGGGCAAGGACATCAATAAAGTTTTGGCGACATTCCAACACGAAGAACTCCCCTCGGAAGTCAATATTTTCCGCATCACCGACCAGAGCCAAGTGGTTGGCGACAGCGTAACCAATTTCCTCAAAGAACTGCTTATTGCCATTGCAGCAGTCGTGATTGTCGTCATACTATTGTTGCCGTTGCGCGTAGCCTTGGTCGCAGCCTCCACCATCCCCATTACCATATTTATTTCCTTGGGATTACTCTACGGCTTGGATTTTGAATTGAACACGGTTTCCCTTGCCGCCCTTATTGTCACGCTGGGCATGATTGTAGACAATAGCATTGTCATCATCGACAGTTATCTGGAAAAATTAGGCGAAGGCAAATCCCGTTGGCACGCCTCTATTGAAAGCACAACCCATTTTTTCAAATCCATCCTTTCTGCCACGGCTGCCATCAGCATCACGTTTTTTCCCTTCTTGCTCACGACATCCGGCATGTTGCATGATTTCCTGCTTACCTTCCCGTGGACCATTTCCCTCATCCTGCTGATTTCACTATTAGTCGCCACCTTGCTGGTGCCTTTCTTGCAATTCTGGTTCATCCGCAAACCCATGCAGACAAACGGCAAATCCTTCTCTTTCCTTGATTTGTTGCAACGATATTACAACCGGTTAATAGACATTTGTTTCCAGTTCCCTAAAACCACAGTCGCCCTCGGATTAGGCTCCATCGTACTGGGTGCCCTGCTCATCGGCAAACTGCCCCAACAAATGATGCCAACCGCCGACCGCAATCAATTCGCTGTGGAAATATACCTGCCCACCGGTACGGCGTTGGAACAGACAAGCCAAGTGGCAGACAGTTTGGAACACCTCCTCCGCCAAGATCCACGAATCGCAAGCATCACCTCGTTCAAAGGATGCTCCTCACCCCGTTTCCAAAATAGCTATGCCCCACAAATTGCGGGCAGCAACTATGCCCAATTCATTGTCAACACCACGGGCATTGAAGAGACCGTCCAGTTGCTGGATGAGTATGCTCCCCGCTATGCCAACTTTTTCCCCAATGCCCGAATCCGTTTTAAGCAACTTTCCTACAGCGAAGCCGTTTACCCTGTGGAATTCCGCTTAAGCGGCAAACATCTTGACACGCTGCGCCGCGATGCAGACCGATTGCTCGCCTTGATGCGTGCCATGCCCGCCCTCACGCTGGCACATACAGACCTGAACGAACCACAGCCAAGCGCCCAAGTCATTTTACGGGAAGATGAGGCTTCCCGGCTCGGAATCACCAATACCACGATAGAAACGACCCTCGCGTTGCGCTACGGCAGCGGCTTGCCCGTCGCCTCCGTATGGGAGGGAGATTACAAACAAAACATCGTGCTGAAAGGTGAACATGCCGACCAGAGCCGCCCGCTCGACTTGGAGAATGAACTCATCCCAGCGATGGGCGGTTTAGCCCAAGTACCTCTGCGCCAAATTGC
>CALUKF010000052.1 GCA_944321145.1 uncultured Odoribacter sp.
GTCTTTGCCCGGAATGTAGCGGGGACTGCGGCATCCCGGACGGTGCATCTGGAGCCTGAAATTACCGGTGCATAAGGCAATGGAACGGCTGGCTTATTTTGCTACAGGGTGGTTTTCCACCCTGAGCTTTAATACCCTGCTTTCGGGTGTGGGGACTTTAAAAACTAAGCTGTATGCGTGCCTGCAAGACATCAAAATTGTTTTTCCCCATAGGGGATGAATCCTCTGCCATCATGCGGGTATAATTGATTTTTGCGGCAATGTACTTGTTGAAAAAGTAATTTAAGCCGACAGTTATGTCCGATTGTTGCCCGCCCACTATGCCGGCATCGTTGAGGTCTACATAGTCATAGCGTACCAACAGTTCCAGGCTTTGGGGGGCAGGATTGCCCATCATGGCGGTGTTGGCATTGTAATTATGCCTCTCGCCGCAGAGGAGATAACCCGCCTGTACGTATGCACCTTGGGCATTGTAGTTGTCTGTGGCGCTGCGGTTGAGATGGGAGAGAAAATATTGCCCTTGAAGATACCATTTGTTGTAAAGGAATATGCCTTCTATATCCAATTTCCATTGATTGATGACGTGATCCACCGTAGCATCCAAAAAGGCATTGTCTTCGCCGGCGAGCAACATGGTGGGAACGCCGCCGCTGAAAGAAATCTCACTTTTCCCGTCCGTAAAAACGGGTGCCACGCCGATATGCACTAACTTATTGTCCTCCATAACAGGGCGGAAAACAACTTTGGCAGCAAGCGAATAGCCTTGGTCTAACAACCCGGAAGTTTGGATATTGCCGGCACTAAACACGCCCCCCATAAAGTGGAACCAGTCGAAATTGCGGCTGTAAGAAATACCCAACTTGCGCCCCGTGCCGATGGCTTTGTCTGCGGTGGCATGTTCCATGAAACGGTAATTGGCAGAGCCAATGCGGGCATAGCCAAACGGTTCGTATTGATATCCCAGTTTGAAGAGATGCCCTTTCCAATCGTAACTCAGATAAATGTCTTTGAAACTGACTTCTTTGTTGCCGTATCCTAATTCGATTTTAGCCTCCCAATCCTCGTAAATATTGAGAATCGCCCCCAAACGAAGGTCATTGACTTGGAAGCTGCTGCCTAAGTCCAAACGGTCGTTCATGAAAAATCCGCCGTCAAAGAATGCCCTTCCAATCAAACGCCATTGCAGAGGAAATTCCGTCGTGTTCTTCACCTGTTGTGCCGTGGCAGGGCTCGTAAGGAATAATCCCATCCACAAGCCCAAGAAACAAACATAAAAACGTGTTCTATTAATTTTCATATATCATTTTTAAATTCCCGACAAAAATAAGGAATGAAATGTTCACTCACAAATTCCCGCTAAAATTTCAGAATCCACAGATTCAACTTATCTTTGCCACGGTATACTCAACAATATTTTATATGATGGAAGAAGCAATTATCGAAAAAACCGTAGCCGCCTTGCGGCGCAATCATTTTGAAGTATTTATAGCCACGGACAAAGAAGATGCCCGGCGGATATTTTTCAATGAAATATTCCCCCACTTGCAGGTGGAAAGCGTCAGTTGGGGCGATTCCGAGACCATGAAAGCCACAGGAGTCCTGGATGAACTGAGGAAGCACCCGGAACTCGCCGTGATTAACACTTTTGCCCCGGACATGAGCCGTGCGCAGAAAATTTATTGGCGGCGGAAAGCCCTGACGGCAGACTTGTTCCTCAGCGGGAGCAATGCTGTGACACAGAAAGGACAATTGGTTAATTTGGACATGATTGGCAATCGGGTAGGCGGCATTGTTTTTGGGCCGAAGCAAGTGGTGTTGTTCATTGGCATCAATAAAATCACGGAGGATTTGGAAGCTGCCATGCAGCGTGTCCGTACGATTGCAGCCCCGCGCAATGCCATGCGCCACGAAGGTTTCCGCACCCCTTGCCGCAAAACCGGCGTCTGCATGGACTGCAATAGCCCCGACCGGATTTGCAATGTATGGAGCATCACAGAGAAAAGCTTTCCAGCCGGACGCATAAAAATAGTTCTCATCCGTGAGGAATTGGGCTTGTGATAGAGACGGCTTTTGCGTATCTTTGCAGGCAGTTATGGAAGAGAGCTATTTAAATACGATCATTGATTTATTTGAGCGGAGTTGTAGGAAGTTTTCCAGCAATCCGTATCTGTGGGAGAAATGCGGAGGAAAATATCAGCCAACAACTTACGCAGAAACACGGGAGCGGGTGATGGCGGTGGCGGGCGGTTTGATGGCGGCAGGATTGCAGCGGGGAGAGCGGGTGGCATTGTTGAGCGAAGGATGCAACGAGTGGGTGTATAGCGAGCTGGGCATTCTGTACGCCGGAGGCGTGAACGTGCCATTGAGCATGAAACTGACGCCGGGCGAGGTGGTATTCCGAATCAATCATTCAGAAGCGCGCTTCCTCATCGTCTCGGATTATTACACCCAAGTCATTCGTCAGATAGAACAAGACTTGCCTACAGTGGAGCGGGTTTTCATCATTCGCGGGAATCATATTCCCCACGACAAATACGCTTCTTTCGAGGAATTGCTGGAAACGGGCAAAAAAATTGCTCCGGCAGAGGTGGAAGAGCGGGCTGGCGGCGTACAGGCAACTGATTTGGCAAACATCTCCTACACTTCAGGCACGACAGCAGAACCGAAAGGCATCATGCTGACTCACGGCAATTACGTGAGCAATGTCCTGCAATCGGACTCCCGGATTCAGATTCCGGAATATTACAAGGTCTTATTGTTCCTGCCCTGGGATCACAGTTTTGCCCATACGGTGGGCATTTATTCCTTCATGTACAACGGCGCTTCCTTGGCATCGGTAGACTTTGGACATTCTCCATTGGAGTATTTGAGGAATATCCCGCAGAACATGAAGGAAGTGAAACCCCACTTGTTACTGAGTGTGCCGGCATTGGCAAAGAATTTCCGGAAGAATATCGAAGGCGGCATCCGGCAGAAAGGCAAGGCTGTGGAACGCCTGTACCGCTGGGGGCTGAAAGCGGCATACGCTTACTATGGCTCAGGCAATCACAAAAGCAAAGGGATGAGGGCGTTGCTCTATCCTGCCGTCTGGCTGGCAGACCGTTTGGTATTCCGCAAAGTACGGGAAGTCTTTGGCGGAAATTTGCAGTTTTTCATCGGCGGCGGCGCTTTGTTGGACACGGACTTGCAGCGTTATTTCTGTGCTCTGGGCATCCCGATGCTTCAGGGCTACGGGCTTTCGGAAGCTGCGCCGGTCATCAGCACCAACACGCCCCATTTCCATCGCTTCGGCTCGTCGGGATTGCCGGTGCAGCCGATGGGATTGAAAATCTGCGATGAGAATGGCAAAGAATTGCCCCGCGGCGAGAAAGGCGAAATCGTGATTCGGGGCGGCAATGTAATGAAAGGTTATTGGAAAAATCCGCTTTCTACCGCCGAGGCTTTGCGGGACGGTTGGCTCTACACAGGCGACATGGGCTATGTCAACGAGGAAGGCTTGCTGTATGTCTTGGGACGCTTCAAGTCACTGCTGATAGCAAGCGACGGGGAAAAGTACAGCCCGGAGGGGATTGAAGAGGCGATTGCGGAACTTTGCCCTTCGGTGGACTACTGTATTTTGTACAACAACCAGTCGCCTTATACCGTGGGGCTGATTGTGCCCAACAAGGCATTTTTGAAGGAACACGCCCAGAGCCGCCAATTGTCGCCGGACTCCGTGGAAGGCTGCAAAGAAATGTTGGAGCGGATACATGCAGACCTGATGCAATTCCGGAAAGGTGGCGTCCATGCCGGCATGTTCCCGGAACGCTGGTTGCCGGCGGTAGTGGCAATATTGCCGGAGAACTTAAGCGAGGCGAACGGCACCATCAATTCCACTGCCAAAGTGGTGCGCCGCAAGGTGTATGACCGCTTTCACGAAGAATTGGAACACGCCTATGCGCCGGAAGGCAAAGACATCCGGAATCCCCGTAATGTACGGAACATCAAAGCAATTATAGAAAGTCCGGGCAAATAGGCAAAATGCCCGGGCAAATGGAATACAACAATGAAAATTGAAATCTATGCGTAGAAAAACAACTGCTGTAAAAATAGGGAAAGTAGTGCTGTCGTCAGAACAGCCGGTATTGATTCAATCCATGCTCAACACACCGACAATGGATACGGAGGCTTGTGTGGAACAGGCAATCCGCATCATCCGGGCAGGCGGGCAATTGGTGCGCATCACGGCACCGGGTGTGCGGGAAGCCGAGAATTTGAAGCATATCCACGAGGAACTGTGGGCGCGGGGATACGACACGCCCCTGTCCGCCGACATTCATTTTACCCCCGAAGCCGCGCTGGTTGCCGCACGCTATGTCGAGAAAGTGCGCATCAATCCGGGTAATTTCGTAGACAAACGGGCAATTTTCAAGAAATTGGATTACACTGCCGAGGAATATGCCGCCGAATTGGCTGCCTTGCGGAAAAAGTTCACCGAGTTCTTGGATGTCTGCCGCAAGCACGGCACGGCAGTGCGTATCGGCACAAACCACGGCTCTTTGTCCGACCGCATTATGAGCCGCTACGGGGATACGCCGGCAGGCATGGTCGAGGCGACAATGGAATACTTGCGGGTGTGCAAGTCCGTGGGCTTCGAGGATGTAGTCATCTCGCTCAAGTCCAGCGACTGCCGCATCATGGTCGATGCCGTCCGCCTTTTGGTGCGGGAAATGCGGCGTGAGGGAATGGCATACCCCTTGCATCTGGGAGTGACCGAAGCCGGTGAAGGCGAAGACGGGCGCATCCGGTCTGCCGTGGGCATCGGGACCTTGCTGAATGAAGGGATAGGCGACACCATCCGCGTGTCATTGACGGAAGCCCCCGAAGCGGAAATCCCGGTGGCAGCCGCTTTATTGGAGGTGTGCGGAGAACCGAAATTCGAGCGCAGCGGCGACGGCTTGAAGGGGAATTGCCTGCACCCGGTATTGGTGGCAGATTTATCCGGCAGGGAAGTAGTGGATGAAAGCGTAACCCAAGCACTGGGCTTTACGCCGGCGGCAGAGGATGACCCCGCATTGGGTGCGCGTTTGCAGGCAAACACCCGCACGCCGGAATGGATTTACACGGAATCTTTAAGCCCCGAACTGACGAAATTGCCGGACACAGTGGGCATCATCGTGCCATGGGAGTTGCTGGACATGGCGCACGTCTACAACCGGAAAGCCGTGCCTTTGTGCCAAGTGGAGGAATACATGCAGCAGCCGGAACTGCCGGAGGGAATGCCGGTTTACCTGGAAATCCGCGACACCGAAACGTTAAATGCTGCCCTGGCTGAAAAGCTGAGACAAGACTCCCGCGTGATATTGGTATTGGCATTAGGGACGGATTACCACGCCTACCGCGAGGTATTTCGGGAGATGGATACCTGGGGGTTGAACCATCAGACGTTGGTGCGTCTGGAATTGCCGGGTACAGACCACCCGCGCTTGCAACTTCAGGCGGCAGCCCAATTGGGGGGCTTGTTCCTTGACCGCTTGCCGGGCGGCTTGTGGATTAGCACTCCGGACATACCGGATGCGGATTTTGCCTTGGACTTGGGGCGCAACATCCTGCAATCGGCGGGAGTTCGTCGCTATAAAGCAGAGTTCATCAGTTGCCCCGGATGCGGGCGCACCTTGTTCGACCTGCAAGGGGCTGTGGCAAAAGTAAAAGCGGCATTCGGGCATCTTGACCACCTGAAAATCGCCGTGATGGGTTGTGTGGTGAACGGTCCCGGCGAGATGGGCGATGCCGACTACGGCTACGTGGGAGCCGGCAACGGCAAGGTGAACCTCTATAAAGGACGGCAAATCATGCGTTTCGCCGTCCCGGAAGAAGAAGCGATAGACGCTTTGCGTGAATTAATCGGAGTTTAAAAACAACATAATATGTCTAAACAAGCAGCTTTATCTTTAGGTACGGAAGACATCCGTAAATTACTCATGCGTTATGCACTGCCTGCCATCATTGCCATGACGGCTTCATCGCTCTACAACATGATGGACAGCATCTTTATCGGCCATGGCGTGGGGGCAATGGCGATTGCCGGGCTGGCAGTGACTTTCCCCTTCATGAATCTGGCGGCAGCCTTCGGCTCGTTGGTAGGCGTAGGCGCTTCGACCTTGGTGTCGGTGAAAATGGGACAGAAAGATTTGAGGAGCGCCGAAGCGGTTTTGGGTAACGTGCTGGTGATGAACATCGGCATCGGACTGATTTTCACCATTGTCTGCCTCCTCTTCCTCGACCCGATTCTCTACTTCTTCGGGGCAAGCGAAGAAACTTTGCCCTATGCCCGCGACTACATGGAAGTCATCCTTGTCGGCAACGTGATTACCCACGTCTACATGGGATTGAACGAAGTGATGCGCGCCTCCGGCTACCCACAGCGCGCCATGCTGGCGACCCTTTTTGCCGTCTTAATCAATGGCGTCTTCAATGCCCTCTTTATTTTCGTGTTCAACATGGGCATTCGCGGTGCCGCGCTTGGCACGATTTGCGCCCAATTGATGTCCCTCCTCTTTGTGCTGTGGCATTTTTCCAACCCGAAAAGCTACATCCGCTTCCAGAAGGGCATATTCAAAGTGAAGTGGAATATCATGGGCAACATGGTCGCCATCGGTCTCGCCCCGTTCCTCATGAATATGTGCAGCTGTCTCATCGTCATGATGATTAACACAGGGTTAAAGAACTACGGGGGCGACATGTACGTAGGTGCCTACGGGATTGTGAACCGCATCGCCTTCCTTTTCATCATGATTATCATGGGCTTCAACCAAGGCATGCAGCCGATTGTGGGGTATAACTACGGGGCACAGCAATTCGACCGTGTTATCAAGGTGTTGAAATACACCATGTTTTGCGGTGTGTCTGTGGCAATCCTCGGATTCCTCGTGGCACAGTTCACGCCGGAATTCATCGTACGGATGTTCACGACCGATGCCGTTTTAGTCGCCCTTGCCGTACACGGCATGCACGCCGTGCTGCTGGTATTCCCCGTAAACGGCTTCCAAATGGTGTCCACCAGCTTCTTCCAGTCTATCGGTATGGCAGGCAAAGCGATATTCCTTTCGCTGACGCGGCAACTGCTCTTCCTCTTGCCCTTCCTTTATTTCCTCCCGAAATTCTGGGGAACGGATGGGATATGGTACAGCTTCCCCTTTGCCGACATGCTGGCATTTTGCGTGACGGGTACGATGTTGTGGCGGCAATTGAAAAAATTTAAGGCGCGGGCATTGGAATCTCAAAAAGAATCGGTAACTTTGTATGAGTGAGAATTTCTTGGTATAACCTCATAATAATTGCATCATGGAAGACAGAAAAGTCATCATTACCATAGGCCGCCAGTTCGGCAGCGGCGGCAGAGTCATCGGGCACAAACTGGCTGAACGCCTCGGCATTGCCTACTACGACAAGGAGTTAATCACTTTGGCATCCAAGGAGAGCGGCATCTGCGGCGAGTTCTTCGAGAAAGCCGATGAGAAGACATCCAACAGTCTCCTGAAAGCCTTCACGATGGGCTTCTCTTTGAACAGTACGATTTTCCAGAACAACGACTACTTGTCCAACGAATCCCTGTTCCAAATCCAGTCGGACGTCATCCGCAAAGTGGCAGCGGAAAAGTCCTGCATCCTCGTAGGGCGTTGCGCCGACTATATTTTGCGCGACAACAAGGACTGCCTCAGCGTGTTTATCAGCGCAAGCCTTGAAGACCGCATCCGCCGGGCAATGGAATACAACGACAAACTGAAGGCTTCCGACGCCGAGGAATTCCTCCGCAAGGCGGACAAATCACGCGCGTCCTATTACAATTACTATACGGACAAAACGTGGGGAGCCGCAGATTCATACGACCTCTGCATCAATTCCTCCTACCTCGGCATCGACAAGACCATCGACTACATCCTGTCATTCCTCCAAGCGCGGGGCTGACCGCTTCAGAAACCGATGAGCGAAGAATGCCATAGCAGCATGGCAGGGGCTGTGCTGCTATTTGATTTTATAAGGAATGGCGGAAGAACGACTATGTGGCACGTTTAGGGCAACAGTCGGTTTTCCAAAAGCCAAATGGACAAAATAACAGCCTGCAATCCATGGTTATTTGGCTGTTTTTTCGTATCTTTGCGTATACAATTAAAAGAGAGCGAATATGTTTTTTGATGACTACAAACAACATGCCGATGCACAGGTAAGGACATCCCTGCTTTGGGAATATGACCTTGCCCGTTTCGATTGGCAGAAAATGCGCACTTTGGTCGTACAGCGGGTCGTAGAGCGCGGGCGGCGGGACGATTTCTATGCCATCCTCAACCTCTATGGCTTGGAAGGAGTCCGGGAGGGCATCCGGGAGATTCCCACGTTGAACCCCAAAGACCGCTCCTTTGTTTGCACAACATTCCACCTGAAAAAAGAAGAATTGAAATGCTGCACACAGAAACCGTATCGCCTGCAACATTGGAACTCCTGAAACATCTGATGAATGACAGTCGGTTGCAGGATTTCGCCTTGGTGGGAGGCACTGCGTTGGCATTGCAGATGGGGCATCGGATTAGCGTGGATTTGGATTTGTTCTCACCAGACTGCTTCGATGAAATGGAACTCTCTGCTTACCTTGCAGAACACTACAGTCTGGAACTTGACTTTCTCGCCCGTGGCACTATTAAGGGCGAGATTCGCGGCGTGAAAGTCGATTGCATAGTCCATCGTTATCCATGGATTAGCGTGCATCATGTGGAAGAAGGTATTCGTTTGGCAAGTTTTGCGGATATCAGTGCCATGAAGTTGAACGCAATTGCCGTGTCAGGCACCCGGGTAAAAGACTTTATCGACATTGCTTGCCTCTCTTCTCGCCTCTCATTGGACGAGATGCTCCGTGCTTATGAACAGAAGTATCGGGCAAATGTGCTTATCCCTTTGAAAGCCTTGACCTATTGGGAAGACATCTGTTTTGATGAGCCTGTGAGGATGCTGAATGCTGACGGACTCTCTTGGGAAAATGTACGAAAGCGGTTGCTGGAAATGCAGGAATGCCCAGACAAGGTATGGGCATAGTTGTAAATGGCTGTCTATTCCTCCGCTCCCCGGTGTTTGCGCGTGATGCGGGGAAAAAGTTTCCGGAATCGCACGAGCGTGTGGGTGATGTTGTTGCCGGCAATGATGAGGGTCACTGCCACGACAATCAGCACGATGCCGCAGGCAATGCGCGGGGTCATGCTCTCGCCGAATACCAGCACGCCGAAAAATACCGCCGTCAGCGGCTCCAATGCACCCAGAATGGCAGTCGGCGTGGAACCGATGTATTGGATGGCGCGCGTCGTGCAGAGGAAAGACATCGCCGTGGGGAATGCCGCCAATGCCAGCAGGTTCAGCCACGTATACCACTCGTTCACCACATGCAAATCCCGCCCGAAGTCCAAGCGTACAAAGAAGAGTATCAACCCGAACACCAGCACGTAGAACGTCACCTTCAGCGTTGCCACGTCCTTGAGCATGGGGCGGTTTACGCCGACAATATACAGGGCATACGTGAGCGCGGATGCCATCACTAGGATAACCCCCGTCAGGTTCAGCGTCGCGCCGTCCTCGCCCTCGTACAGCATCCCGATGCCACAGAGCGCAAGCGCGATGCACAGGATGGTCAATATCGTCAGCTTTTCCCGGAACACCACGGTCATGATGAGCGCAACCAGAATCGGATAAACGAACAGCAACGTGGACGCAATGCCCGCCGCCATGTAATTATAGCTCTGGAACAACGTCAACGAAGAAACAGACACCAACAAGCCCATCCCGATGAGCGGGAGGATTTCCTTGCGCTTGAGCTTGAAACTCCGTCCCCTTGCCTTCAGCATGATGCCCAAAATCGGAATGGCAAGCAGGTATCTCAAAAACAAGACGGAATCCGGATCCATCCCCGCTTGGTAAAGCGGCAGGGCAAACAGCGGGTTCATCCCGTAAGTCGCGGCAGCAACTGCCCCTAATATATAACCGGTAGCTTTTGTATTCATGGGTCTTCTCATTTTTTGCGGGCGCAAAGATAGCATTTTTCCCGTCTCTGTATCCGTCGCGACATTAGAATTTTTTACTTCCGCCGTTCATCCGCCTGTCGTCTGATTCATAGCCTATTGCCCTGCAATTCCCAGTCTGTTCCCGTATCAACTTAGATTCAATTCAGGTTCAAGTTAGTTCCAACTCTGGTTTAATAAACCGGAGCAAGACTGGGGAATAACAGGGGGTGAACCGGTAGTGATACGGGAATAGGGCGAAAGTAAACTGCGTTTCCCTCCGCAGCTGTTTCGCTGCTGTATCGCTCATCCCGGGAAGCTGTTGCGACCGACAAGCCAACAGCAGCGCAACAGCAGTGCAGCAGCAGCGTTATAGGGGTAGGGAGGATAGGGAGGAAATAGCTACAAATCCCGCGCCTTCACCTTATAAATCTTTCCGCCCTTGGAAAACACCAGCTCCCCGTCCTCCCGCTTCTTCTCCTCCACCAGCCGCTGGAATGCCAGCTCCAAGCCCTGCAATATCTTTTGTTCTACTTCTTTCATTTCCTCATTCATAGTGCTGTAATTTTTGAAAGGTGGGTAAATCATAAATGACTTCAGCATATTCTTTGCCGCCTTTTGCTATAATGGCAAAGGGAGCTTGTGAATTGTTCACGATCATCCAATAGTCGCAAATCGGCAGGTAAAGGTTAAACAAGTTTTTAATGCCGCTTTTGTATCTTCTTCTGATGACATCTTCCGCTATGTTATGCCCGCCCGCTGCCACGCGCATCTTTACCCGGTCGATTGCCAGTTCCGGCGTTTCCAGCCAGAAGTAAAGCAAATAGATATGGTAGCCCTGCTGTTGCGCCCGCCGGACAAGCGAGGTGTAAGAGCGTGTAGCAAGCGTCGTCTCAAAGGCAAAGTCCGCATGGCTGGCAAGCAGTTCCTCAATTCTGCCGAGCATCAGCCTGCCCGCTTCTATGGCAACGCTTTCGGGATTGAAGGGCGACAACCCTCGTGCAATCTCGTCCGCATTGACGAACTCCCTGCATTCCAGCAAGTCCGGCAACACGGTATAGGAAGCCGTCGTCTTCCCTGCCCCGTTGCATCCCGATATGATATAGAGCTTTGGCATAGTATTTCCTTTTTTGTCATGCCAAAGTTAAGCATTTTTGCAAAGATATTGACCAAGGGAGCGTATCATTTTTGAAGTGCGGCGCATTGCCGTGTTTTTTGCCATGTATAAAAAACTCCCGCCAGCTTTACGCCTGAGGGAATTTTTGTTATGTGCTTAAGATTTTTCATCAGCCTAGTATTCTTTGCCGTTGGGAAAGAATAGGCGGTCGCGTAGCAATATGCCTTGCTGCCGCAATTCTTGTGCCAGTTGCGAATGGATGCTTTTTAATTCTTCCCGGCTGCGGGGTTTGCTTACCTTTATAGGCGTGGTTGAGTGGGTGCCTTCCACTGTCATGATGCGGAAACTGTCCCCTTGTTGGGTGGGTCTGCATAGCCAAGTAATCTTTTCTTCTTGCTGCCCGATGCCGCTAAGGCAGGCGGTGTCTCCTCCGGGATAACCGACGTGGAGTGCCAAGGTGACAATGTTCGGCGACAAAGCGATGATGGGAGGCTCGTCATTGTACCAGATCTTCATTCCTTTCATGGGGGAAATTTCCACTTTTTCTCCTCGCAGCAAAGCTCCTATGCGGCGGTAATGCTGCAATAGCAATTGCGGCTGTTTGTCTTCCGGTTCAGAAAGCGGAGGATAAACAGAGGTATGGAATGGTGAAGTTTTTTTTATTTCAGCAACTTCAATTTTAATGACCATGCCTGCTCTCAGTCGCAGGTTCATGCAGCCTGCCGACTGTCCGTTTCCCCCGTTTTCCAAAATGATCCTATCCCTTGAGGCAACCACGGAAAGGCAAGAAATGATGCCGCCTGTGCTTGCCACCGGGAAGTGCTTATTCATGTATTGAATGTTTAATCCTTCCATGTGCTTGAATTTTGGTTTGGCAAACGCTTGTTTGATTGTTTTGATTGTGCAGGTGTTTTTTTCTTTTTTATTTATATCTGCAAATGTATGCGAAAAGAATAGCATATCCAAATGAAAACTCCCGCAGGCGGGATGTCTGCGGGAGTTCGGTTGTTGTATGTGTACTGTATGAATTATTTGCTTAAAGCCTCAGCGACGGAAACGGCAACGGCGACTGTTGCGCCGACCATCGGATTATTGCCCATGCCGAGGAAGCCCATCATTTCTACGTGGGCGGGCACAGAAGACGAGCCGGCAAATTGGGCGTCGCTGTGCATGCGCCCCATGGTGTCGGTCATACCGTAGGAAGCGGGACCTGCAGCCATGTTGTCCGGGTGGAGGGTACGTCCCGTACCGCCGCCGGATGCCACGGAGAAATAGGGTTTGCCTGCCAATACCCGTTCCTTTTTATAGGTACCTGCCACCGGATGCTGGAAGCGGGTGGGGTTGGTGGAGTTGCCTGTGATGGACACATCCACGCCTTCGCGCCACATGATGGCTACGCCTTCGCGCACGTCGTCCGCGCCATAGCAGTTCACTTTCGCGCGGGGACCATTGGAATAAGACTTGCGGCGCACTTCTTTCAATTCGCCGGTGAAGTAGTCAAATTCCGTCTGCACGTAAGTGAAGCCGTTGATGCGGGAAATAATCATGGCAGCGTCCTTGCCCAGGCCGTTCAGGATAACGCGCAGGGGATTTTTGCGCACTTTGTTTGCCATTTCAGCGATTTTGATAGCGCCTTCAGCTGCGGCGAAGGATTCGTGTCCTGCCAGGAAGGCAAAGCATTGCGTCTCTTCGCGGAGGAGGCGTGCGGCGAGGTTGCCGTGCCCGAGCCCTACTTTACGGTCGTCTGCCACGGAACCGGGGATGCAGAATGCCTGCAAGCCTTCGCCAATGGCTTCAGCTGCGTCGGCAGCGTTCTTGCAGCCTTTCTTGAGGGCAATGGCAGCCCCTACGACGTATGCCCATTTGGCGTTCTCGAAACAGATGTTCTGGGTTTGCTCGCATTCCAGATAAGGGTCGATGCCGTGCGCGGTGCAGATGGCTTCAGCCTCTTCGATGGAGGCAATGCCGTATGCGTTCAGTACTTCATTGATTTGCTTGATACGGCGGTCTTGACTTTCAAATCTTACTTCTCTTTTTGCCATAGTATGTTCCTCCTCTTTTATTCGTGACGTGGGTCAATATATTTAGCTGCATCGGCAAAGCGACCGTAGTTGGCAGTTGCCTTCTTCAATGCTTCGTTGGCGTCGGTGCCTTTCTTAATCATGTCCATCATGACGCCGAGGCGGACAAATTCGTAGCCGCACACTTCGCCGTCCTCGTCGAGGGCAAGGCGGGTGATGTAGCCTTCAGCCAAGTCGAGGTAGCGCACGCCTTTGGCTTTGGTGGAGAAGGTAGTACCTACCTGGCTGCGGAGCCCTTTGCCCAAGTCCTCTAAACCTGCGCCAACTACCAAGCCGCCTTCTGAGAAAGCGCTCTGTGAACGGCCGTAGACGATTTGCAGGAACAATTCGCGCATGGCAGTGTTGATGGCGTCGCACACGAGGTCGGTGTTCAGGGCTTCGAGGATGGTTTTGCCCGGCAGGATTTCTGCTGCCATGGCTGCCGAGTGGGTCATGCCGGAGCAACCGATGGTTTCCACGAGGGCTTCTTCAATTACGCCTTCTTTGATATTCAGCGTCAGCTTGCAAGCTCCCTGTTGGGGGGCACACCAACCGATGCCGTGGGTTAGACCTGAAATGTCTTTGATTTCTTTTGCTTTGACCCATCTGCCTTCTTCAGGGATGGGTGCCGGTCCGTGGTTGGGACCTTTTTTGACAACACACATGTGTTGCACTTCCTGTGAATATACCATTTTATTGCTTTTATGGATTAATACGTTTATTGCATAGTCGTGCAAAGATAATGAGTTGCCGGCAATCTATAAAGTTTTGCGCGACAAATAATTGCGCACACGTTTACGAGATGCGGGAGATGTCTGCCCGGCTTGGCATGTCGGAGAATATGCGTATCTTTGCAGGACAAGAAGGTAAAATGCCGTGTTTATGGAGACAAGAAGAATACATGCCGTTTATTTCAGCCCCGCAGGCGCGACGCGGCGGCTCGTGAAGCATTTGGCAAATGCTTTGGGTGGCGGACAGGCGCAAGTGGAAGTATGGGACTTTACCCTGCCTGCCAGGCGCGTCAATTCTTTCCGCGCAGAAGCGGGAGAGGTAGTGGTGGCGGGGATGCCGGTTTATGCCGGCAGGCTGCCGAATTTGATGTTGCCTTATCTGAATACGTGGAGCGGGGCAGGGGCATACGCTGTGCCGGTGGTCGTTTATGGCAACCGTTCTTACGGCAATGCCTTGATAGAATGGCGAGACTTATTGCAAGGCAGGGGATTTTTGCCCGTGGGGGCAGCGGCTTTTGTGGGGGAACATGCTTTTGCCCCGGCGTTAGCCACAGGGCGTCCGGACGAAGCGGACTTTGCCGTCGCCGATGAATTTGCCCGTGAAATCTGCCGCCGCATGGATGCCGTCGAGGCAGGAAAGCCGTTGCCACCCCTTGAAGTGCCCGGCATAGGCGCTCCTGATTATGGCGGTTATTACCAGCCGCTTTGCGAGAACAATGAGCCAGCCCGCTTCCTGAAAGCCAAACCGGTAACGGCGGAAACGTGCGTTGCCTGTTGCCATTGCGCCGAGGTATGCCCCATGGGTGCCATCGACCGGGAAAATCCCTCGCTTGTTCCCGGCATCTGCATCAAATGCAATGCCTGTGTCCGGGAATGCCCTGTCGGGGCGAAACAATTGGCAGACCCTGCTTTTTTGAGCCACGTGCGCTATCTGGAAAAGCATTACACAGCACCGGCTCCCGTCGAATGGTTTTAAACAAGAGTGCCGGTGCCTGCCTTTAACGTTTCAAGGGCACAATTTCAATCCAATAACCGTCCGGGTCGATGATGAAGTAAAGCCCCATGTCCGTATTTTCGTAGCAAATGCAGCCCATTTCCCGGTGGTATTCCCGGACTTTGTCGTAGTCGCCGGCAACGCGCATGCAGAGGTGGTATTCGCTTTCTCCCAAGTCGTAAGGCTCTGTACGGTCGCGCAACCAGGTCAGTTCCAGGCGGAAACCGGTCTCTCCATCGCCTAAGTACACAAGGATAAAGGAGCCATCGGCGGCTGTCTTGCGGTTTATTTCTTTGAGCCCGAGTGCCTGTTCGTAGAAGCGGATGCTCCTGTCCAAATCCAAAACATTAAAGTTGAAGTGGTCGAATCTTGCTTTTATTTCCATGATTGTAGTTTTATATGATTTCTGTAATTTCTCCCGGCTGATGGATTGGGATGAATTTCCCGCCCCGACCTTCCACGTAAGGACGGAAGGCATTGGCTTTATCGTATTGCTCCCAACTGTGCATCGGGGCAAAGTGGCGGACTTTGATTTTGTCCACAAACTCCTGTGCCCCGCGCATATAGTTTTTGCCCAAACGGGGGTCAATGGGGAAAAGGGCAAGGTCGAGCGCCGGCACTTCCCGGACAATGGCGTCAAGTTCCTGCTGCCAAGCATGCTCTGCCTGCCGGATTTCTCCCGGCGAGGATTCTTCATCCCAGTGCCAGCAATTCAGGTCGCCGGCATGAAAAATGCGCATCCCGCCCGTCTCCACTAAAAAAGAAACGCCGGCATCCGTAGAACCGAAAGCCTTGATTTTCAGAATAGGGTCTTCCCAATCCTCCCCTTTTCTCAGAAAAATGGCTTCCACCGGGCTGTGCCTCATTTTGCGGCGGATATCGCGGGAGAAGATATAACGAAGGTCTTCCCGTTGGGCGTGCCATTCCAGAACTTCGGGATTGAAATGGTCTGGATGGGCATGGCTTGCCAAAATATAGAGTTGCCCGGGGAATTGAAGGAAGTGTTCATGCACGTACCTGTCCGGCGTGTCCTTGTAATAATCGAATAGGAGTGCAAATCCCTCACCCTTGATGACAAAGCCGCTGTGGTTGATGTATTTCAATAACATGTGGCAAAGAATCATAAGAAAAGGGCACGCCGCCGCATGCCCCTTCCTGTATCACATTAGATGTTGTAGAACGTGGTAAATGCCTTGATGACGTATGCTTGGTCTTGCACGCCGGCAGTCTCCCGCACAGAGTGCATTGCCCACATCGGATTGCCAATGTCCACGCCGCGCATCTCCATTTGCGTCAGCAGGATGTTGCCCAACGTGGAACCGCCTGCCATGTCCGAATGGTTCACAAAGGTCTGGAAAGGCACATCCGCCATCCGGCAAATGGTCTTGAATACGGCTGCTGAATCGCCGTCCGTCACATACTTCTGGTTGGCATTGATTTTAATGACAGGACCGCCATTCATGTACGGATGATTGGTCGGGTCGTGCTTCTCCGGGTAATTCGGGTGTAAGGCGTGTGCCATGTCTGCCGAAATCATAAACGAGTTGTGGATGGCACGGTACAAATCTTCCGGTTTGCCTCCTTGGTTGAAAACCACCCGCTCCAGAATTGTCCTCAAAGTGGGTGCTGCTGCCCCTTGCTTCGTGCCGCTGCCTACTTCTTCGTTGTCAAAAATGGCGAGCACTTTCGTCTTGTTGCAGGGCTGAGAATCCAAGAGGGCGGTCATGCCTGCATGTACCATGGCGAGGTCGTCCAAACGCCCAGAAGAAATAAACTCCTCGTTCAAACCGACTAAAGCCCCTTTGGCACAATCATAAAGCATCAGGTCAAAATCCAAAATATCCTCTTCCGCCACGTGCATTTCCTCGGCAATCAACCTGAGCAACAGGTTGTCTTTTTCCAGCGAATCGTTAATCATGCCCAATACCGGCAACATGTCTTTTTGCTTGCTCAGCGGGTTGCCTTGGTCATTCACAGCACGGTTGAAATGGATAGCGAGGTGCGGAATCACCAACAACGGGCGGTCGAATTTCACAAATTGGGTCGCGGGTTTCAGCGGACGCTCACTTTTCAACATCACACGTCCCGCGAGCGACAGTGGGCGGTCGAACCATGTGTACATAATCGGCCCGCCGTAAACTTCCGTGTTCAACTTCAGGTATTTGCCTTCCACCAGCATTTCGGCGTTCGGCTTGATTCGGAACGTGGGCGAATCGCTGTGTGCGCAAATCAGTTTAAACCCCTCCTCGGCAATGTTCCCGTTTCCCGGAATAAACGCGTAAAGCGAGGAATGGTTTTTCGTTACAAAATACTTCTTGCCATGTTCTATGTGCCATGCCTCTCCTGAAAACAACTGTGTAAATCCGTTGGCTATCAAACGTTTCTTGACAGTTTGCACGGCGTGAAAACTGGTCGGACTTTCATGAATAAAGTCTAATAAATCCAATGCTGCTTGCTTCTCCATAAGTATAAATGTTTCTATTTGTTTTCAACAAAGGTAAGCATAAAATAGCAAATCTCCCTCTTTTTCTGCCAAGAAAAAAGGATGTGCCTTTTGACACATCCTTCTGTAGTGGGTCCTGAGGGAGTCGAACCCCCGACCCTCTGGGTGTAAACCAGATGCTCTGAACCAACTGAGCTAAGAACCCGTGCTATCTCTCGATTGCGGTTGCAAAGGTAAGTCATTTTTTCTTTCCCGCCAAACTTTTCTTCAAAAAAATATTAGCGGAAATATTTTTGCCAGCAGGAGGTTCATAGGCGTTTGATGGTGAAGGTGTAGGTGCCTTTTGTTGTTTTTTGTTTGGCTTGGAAGGAGAGGCGGAAGATTTGCTTGCCCCAGACGTTGGAAAGGCGGGGGTCGGTAAGTTCTATCGGTTCGACGGTCAGATGGAACAGGCGAGGGTTGTAGGTGAGTTCTGCCTGCACGTTTTCAAGCCGGATGCGGACTTTGCCGAGGGCGGAGGCATCTACTTCTCCCCAAGTCATAAAGTTGATGACGTTGGGGGAGAGGGTTTCTTCCAATTCAAATGCATCGTTTATTTGTAGCGCTTTGCCCTTCAGCTGGTAGGAGCGAATCCAATACTTTGCTTTGGCTGCCGGGGGATAGGCAGTGGCGATGTTTGCCTCGAAGCGGTTGGGTGCGGCTTTCACGTCTGTGGCTTTGTACTTCCTGCCGTGGTTTTGGGGCACGCCGTTAATCATGGGCAGGTTGTGGTAATTGCTTTGCATCGTCCAGATGGTGTAACGTTCGCTGCTGAACGTCTGGCGGGTGTAGGTGCCTACGCCTGCATCAATCAGCACGGGAGTCTGGTCTATCCAGAGGGAGAAAGTGCCCACGTCGTTGTGGTTGTGGCTCTCGTCGTTGTAGCCGCCTTTGGTTGCCAGAAATAGCCCGGAGCTATTGTTCATGTAACAAAATTCTGTTTCCGGATACCAAGTGAAGGGGGGAACTTTGTGTTGGGGGACGGCGCGTTGCAGTTCTCCGTCTACGGAGAGGGCTGCCAGTGTGCGGAAAATGTCGCGTCCGTTGTCGGGCACTGTGCCGGGTTTGCGCATCAATGCGGCAAAACCTTTGAGTTCGTCGCTGTTTGCGGCTTTTCCGAAGCGGTAAATCAGGGCGGCGTTTCCCTCTCCTTTGGCTGATGCATCGGCAAAATTCACTACCCACCCTTTGCCAACGTATGAGCGTGAAATGTATTCGCCCATGTTTCGAATCATCGGTTCGTCGAAAATGCTCACTTTGCCTTGGGTCGCATCAGATAGCAGCTCCAGATAATCCAGCGTCTTGCCCGCTGCATGCCCCCAATAGGAAGGTCCTTCTTCACATCCGCCATCGGCTTTGATGTAATTGAAAAATTCGTCTACCGATTGCATGGTCAGGTAGACGGCTTGCGCTAAGCGGTCGCGGTCATTTTCCATGAGCAGGAAGCACATCAGCACATTGCTGTTGCACCACGGATTCCAATTATTCAACATGCGCCCTTTGTTTTGGCGACCCATCCACCAGAAAGAATGGTTGGTGAGGTAAGGTTCCATAATGCGTGTTCTGATTTCATGTCGCAAGCGTCGGGAAATTTCCGGGTTTACCTTGTCAAACGATTCATGCATGAAGTAATATGTCCATGAGAGCAACCCGCTCATATCGCCGGACACGAGGTCTATGACCGGATAATCGTAAGCAGGCAGGGAACTGCCGGAGGGCTGCACGATGAGATGGGCTGACAGTGCCCATGAGGTCATTTCACAGGCTTGAAAGACGCCGTTTATCAGTTGGTCAATAAATCGTCCTTTCCCTTCTGCAAGTTCTGCCAGCAAGAGGTCTGCAATTGCCCGGTTGTTGGCTTCGAGCGGTGTTTCCATGACGTTCCGGTTGCCACTCCGTTCAAATTCCAGGTAGTCGGTTGCTTTTATTACTTTCCAGGAATAATCCAACAATTTTTCTCCGCGCCGGATGTATATTTCTTTGTACGTACTCATAAGAGAATCCCAGCCGGCACGGTCGGTGTAGTCGGGATATTGTACCCATTCTTGATTCAGGACGAGTACTTCTTTCAGCATTTCTAACCCCGCTTGCTTTTGCAATAAGTTGCGTTCTGTGTAACCGAAAGCCCAAGTCGCGCTGAGCAACAATGTGATGATGAGCAAGTAAAATCTTTTCATTGTATTCAACCTGTTTTTCTGAAAGTAATTTGTTGCAAAGGTAGGATTTATTTTGGGGGAATGGTAAATCCCGGATAGTAAAATCCGTTTCTTCTTTTGTAGCTCATTAAGTATGGATTGTCGAATAGGGAGGCTATGTTTGGTCTCTACTTCTCTCGGTGGTGTTCCGGAGCTTCCGCGTACTTTGCCCTGCGCGAACCACGGGAGGTGCAGGGTATGTTTGGAAGACGAGCGAGAGAAGTAGAGACCAAATAGGGAGTGCATAGGGGGTGATTGGCAATGTTGCCTTTGCCGGCGTACGGAGTGGGATTTTTAAAGATTGTGGTTTTCGGGAGGGGTATCGGTGGTTTAAACCTGTTTCCTCCCGCCGCCAAAGACGAAGCCTACGCTGAAATTTAGGTAATCGTATGTCCCCTGAAGATTCCATTTATAGTCAGCAGTCAGGCGCAGGCGGTTGAAAAATTCTGTACCTGCACGGGGCATGAAGCACATGCCTGCATCAGTATAGCCGTTAATGCGGCTGGTGTACATGCCTAAACCGCCACCGAAAAAATAGGAAATTTTTTTCCCTCGCCGCCAATTGTAGTCTATGATGGGGAGCATGTAAGTGGTGACTTCATCCAAATATAGGTGGTTTACTTTATCGTATTGTATGCCATCTACCGCTTCTGCAACAGCGAAATACATGCCCAAATCCCAATGGGAGCGGGGTAGATTGCACCGCAATTCCATTTTGAATTCAAGGGAAGCACAACTTTTGCCTAACCAGATTGCGGCACCACTGCCGAAGCCCATTTCAAATT
>CALUKF010000053.1 GCA_944321145.1 uncultured Odoribacter sp.
TGGTGGCATACCTTGGCACCAACGACATGCTCGAAGTGGAAAAACGGTCGGCTGCCGACCCCGATTCTGAATACGCCCACGTGCAAAACGCCATGAGCTACCAAATCGGCAAGGAAATCGGCGCAGCTGCAGCCGTATTGAAAGGCAAAGTGGACGCCATCCTGCTCACCGGCGGCATCGCCTACGGCAAGCCCGTCACCGACTACATCGCGGACATGGTATCCTTCATTGCTCCCGTCAAGGTATATCCCGGCGAAGACGAAATGCGCGCCCTTGCCATGAACGGCTTGATGGTGCTGCGCGGCGAAATGCAGGCGAAAGAGTATTAAACGCAATTTTTCAAGCCCCATTCGCGGGCTAATGCAGGTGAAGAACGCAGGCAAACGGGCTTCACCTGCATTTTTTTACCCCCTCTTCGCCCGGTTTTAACCGGTGCAAGACAAGGGAATAACCGGTAAAGAACCGGAAGTATCACCTAAACAGACAGGGAACAGCATTTGAATGGTATTGGATTTCAACCTCCAAACAGAAGTTTCCATATCCACGGACGGAAAGAAAAAACACGCCTGCCATCCGGAAATTTTTTATGCGGGACGCCTTATAATTATAGGCGAAAGTTTTTGCCGATTGGTGGAGGAGTATTAATTTTGGAAGCGCAAAAATACATTGAAATAAATTGATACATGGAAACTAAACATTACACAGGTTTAAGCGACGCGGAGGTATTGGAAAGCCGCAAGAAACACGGTGAAAACCTCCTCACCCCTCCTCCCCGGAAACCGCTTTGGAAACTTTTTCTCGAAAAATTCAAAGACCCGATTATCCAAATCCTTTTGGTGGCAGCGACGTTGTCGTTGATTATTGCCATTATCCACAACGAATTTGCAGAAACCATCGGTATTTTCGTTGCCATTTTCTTGGCGACGGGCGTGGGGTTCTGGTTTGAAATGGACGCCAACAAGAAATTTGAGTTGCTCAACCAGGTCAATGACGACATATTGGTCAAAGTAATCCGCAACGGCAGCGTCCACGAAATCCCTAAAAAGGACATTGTCGTGGGCGACATCATCGTGCTGGAGACCGGCGAGGAAGTGCCTGCCGACGGAGAACTCTTGGAAGCAGTCTCGCTGCAAGTCAATGAATCAACGCTGACGGGCGAGCCGGTCATCGACAAAACCACGGTGCCGGAGGAGTTCGACCACGAAGCCACCTATCCCTCCAACCGCATCCTGCGCGGGACGACTGTCGTAAACGGACATTGCATCTACCGGGTAGACCAAGTGGGCGACGCGACCGAATTTGGCAAGGTTGCTGAGAAATCCACAGAAATCACAAATGACAAGACTCCCCTCACGAAGCAATTGGACGGACTGGCTAAATTCATCAGCATCGTGGGCTTCATCATTGCCGGCGTCATTTTCGTTGCCCTTTTGATAAAAGACATCCTTGCCGGCGTATTCACTGCCGACACGCTGCTGACGCTGGACACGGCAGGGCGCATCCTGCAATATTTTATGGTAGCCGTCACGCTGATTGTGGTTTCCGTGCCGGAAGGCTTGCCGATGAGCGTTACGCTCAGCCTGGCTTTGAGCATGCGCAAAATGCTTAAAACGAACAATTTGGTCAGAAAGATGCATGCTTGCGAAACAATGGGCGCCACGACCGTGATTTGTACGGACAAAACCGGCACGCTTACCCAAAACCAAATGCAAGTGCATGCCACCAACTTTTACGCCCTCCCCAACCAAACTTTGGGCGACAATGAAATCAGCACCCTGATTCGCGAAGGCATTTCGGTCAATTCCACGGCTTATTTGGATGATTCACAGCCCGGAAAGGTAAAGACGCTTGGCAACCCGACGGAAGCCGCGCTGCTGCTCTGGCTGAAAGGACAAGGGGCTAATTACATGGAATACCGCGAAAAATCCGTTTTGGTGGAGCAACTCACTTTCTCCACGGAGCGGAAATACATGGCTTCTGCCGTACGGTCGGTTTCCGGGGCTAAAATCATCCTCTACGTCAAGGGGGCTCCTGAGATTGTGTTTGGCAAATGCGCCACGGTGCTGACCGCTGAAGGCAAAGTGCCTGCTGCCGGTTTCCGCCAAAAAGTGGAAGAGCAATTGCTGGACTACCAAAACCAAGCCATGCGTACGCTCGGCTTTGCTTATAAAGAATTGGATGCAGAACCGAACGGAAACATCGAGGAATTGGCTGCCAAAGATTTGACTTTCTTGGGCATTACCGCCATTTCCGACCCGGTACGCGCTGATGTGCCGGCGGCTGTTGCCAAGTGCCTGAATGCAGGCATCAGCGTGAAAATCGTCACCGGCGACACGCCTGCCACCGCCCGCGAAATCGGACGCCAGATAGGCATCTGGAAGCCTGAAGACACAGACGAACAAATCATTACAGGCGTAGACTTTGAAAAACTGCCGGACGAAGTAGCAGTCAAGCGGGTACAGAAATTGAAAATCATGTGCCGTGCACGCCCGACCGACAAGCAACGCCTGGTGGAATTGTTGAAACGCAACGGCGAGGTGGTTGCCGTGACCGGCGACGGAACCAATGATGCGCCCGCCCTGAACCACGCAGATGTAGGGCTTTCCATGGGTACGGGTACTTCTGTGGCAAAGGAGGCGAGCGACATCACCCTGCTGGACGACTCGTTCAACAGCATTGCAACCGCTGTCATGTGGGGGCGTTCGCTCTATCATAACATCCAGCGCTTCATATTGTTCCAGCTGACCATCAACCTTTCTGCCATGCTCATTGTGCTGATTGGTTCGATTGTCGGGCACGAATTGCCGCTGACCGTAACGCAAATGCTTTGGGTCAACATGATTATGGACACTTTTGCCGCTGCCGCCTTGGCATCTCTTCCGCCCAATGAGTTGGTGATGAACGAGCCGCCGCGCAAGACGAACGCTTTCATTATCACTCCAACCATGCGGAATTACATTTTGGGCATTGGCATCAGCTTTACCATCCTGCTGCTGGGCATGATGTTCTGGACGGCACACACCGACAATGTGCTTACCCGCTACGAATTGTCTGTGTTCTTCACGACTTTCGTCATGTTGCAATTCTGGAATATGTTTAACGCCAAAGCCTTCCTGTCACACGGTTCCGCCTTCAAAGGCTTGAAAGAGTGTACAGGCTTCCTCCTGATGATGATTATCATCCCTGTCGGGCAGTTCTTGATTGTGCAATTCGGCGGCGACGTCTTCCGCACCACCCCCATCTCCTTCCGCGACTGGGTGCTCATCATTGCCGGCACCTCCCTGGTCCTCTGGATTGGAGAGCTATTGCGTTTGTTGAAAAGAAAATAAATATCCGCTCCTTGGTTGGTCTCTACTTTTCCCGCCCATTGTCCAGAGATACCTTGTATCTTCCGTGGTTCCCGCCACGGAAGGGCTGGGCAAACACCGGAGGAGCAACGGGCAAAGTAGAGACCAACTAAGGAGGGCATACCAAGGGTATAATACAGCCGGCAAGGAATTTTCCCTGCCGGCTGTTATTGTTTTTTCTTATTTTTCCTGCTATTCCCCGTAAGCAAGCATTTGGGTAAGGAAATCATCGGGGTAAACAATGCGTACATCTACCATGTGACCGTCCTCCATTACAGGCTGGTATTCAGGATTAATGAAACCGGCATACGGGGCAACGCCCAATTTTTCGTAACGCGACAATACCTCTTCATGAAGACTTTTATCAACTTTCACTCCGTAGGTTTCAATAAATTCACGGGCTGCTTCATAATCGCCTTCCGATTTGATACGTTGCACCTCACGCAACAGTTGCCCGAATAAGTTTCTTAATTCCAGATAGTCGCGAATGACAAAATACGTCTTTCCGTCCCGTTCCATTCGCTCTATGACCTTCCCGGATTTGCCCTTTTCGTAAGCCCAAGCCGCAATTGCCTGACGGTTGCGCATGTGGGCTTCTTCCAATTGGCAGCCCGGCTTGATGCGGGTCAATTGCACAAGAAGCCCGTTGCGGATGTAATTGTTATACTCCGCTTTAGCCACATCCAATGAGGGAATAACGCCTAATTCTACCAACTTATTGTCCATGATGTAATACAGGGCAAAAAGGTCGGCACGGGCTTCTTCAATTGTGGAGTAATAATTACGCAAAGCTTCTGTCGTCACTCCCGGCATCATCTTTCCGGAGCCATGTCCCAGGCATTCGTGCAAATCGGTATGCACGTTGCTGCCCAAAGAGCCGAATTCCCGCGCCAAACGCTTCTCTTCATCGTCCCAAGCAAATTCATCCAATACGCCGGAAGCACTCGCAGCTTGATCGTAAGCATAGGTGATATTATCTAAAGTCACTGATTTACTGCCATATTGTTCCCGAATCCATTCGGCGTTCGGAAGATTGATACCAATTGGCGTTGCCGGATGGCAATCGCCCCCCAACATGGCAACCTGCATGACCCGCGCCGTAATGCCTTGGACTTCCGTTTTTTTGAAGCGTTCGTCTATAGGGGCATGTCCTTCAAACCACAAGGCATTTTGTGCCAACCTTTTAGTGCGTTCACAGGCTTCATTGTCCACTATTTCCACCACCGACTCCCAACTGGCTTTGTAAGCCAAAGCATCACCATATACTTCTATAAACCCATTGATAAAGTCAATCTTGGAATCTGTGTCTTTCAACCATTCAATCGAATATTGGTCAAACAGCTTCAAATCGCCGGTCTGGTAATATTCAATCAAGAGGCGCATGGCTTTCTGCTGCTGTTCATTGCAGGCGTATGGCAATGCCTGTTCCAGCCAATAGACAACTTGCTGCAATTCATTGCCATACTTCCCTCCCACTTTCCACACCTGTTCACGGATGATTCCGTCTTCATCCTTGACCAAGGTAGAGTTCAGCCCCTTGGATACAGGGCACGTTTCAGTTTCGTCTGTCTGCCTTTTATAGAAATCCTCAGCTTCCTGCTGAGTTACGCTTTGGTAATAGTTGTTGGCGGAGCCGGCAATCAAATCTTTTCCCTCCTCCAACAATACGCGCTTTACCAAATACGCAGGCTCGAACACCACCCGCTCCAATTCTCCTCCGGCATCTTCGCACCCCGCGTCTGCCAAAAGTTTCCGCCAATATTCCCGGCTGAAATGGGGGACGAACTTGTCCATTGAATAATGATGGTGGATGCCGTTTGCAAAAAAGACCTTTTTGGCATAAAGCATAAAATTCTGAAAATCTACATCTTCTTGATTTCCAGAATATTGCCGGATGACCTGTTCCAATACCCGCCGCAATGCCAAATTGTAACGGCAATTTTGATCCCACAGGATATCCCTGCCAGCAAGTGCTGCCCGGCTCAAATAG
This sequence comes from uncultured Odoribacter sp., assembly GCA_944321145.1. Taxonomy (GTDB): domain Bacteria; phylum Bacteroidota; class Bacteroidia; order Bacteroidales; family Marinifilaceae; genus Odoribacter. The sequence goes on from CALUKF010000053.1 coordinate 5,338, forward strand.
TAAACAAATATCCGCTCCCGTGCTGTCAGCTGCTCAAATGCAGGCACTTGGTAGCGCAAAATTTTAATGTCGTCAAATTGCTCCGTCTGCCAACGGAATTCATCTTTATTTTTCATACCTAACGATTAAAACGTTCCAATATCTCATCGGCTGCCTTGATGGCATTGCGGTACCATTGGAAGAACACTTCGTCTCTCCGTTGTTCCGGCAAATGCCATTGGATGTCACTGGCACGAAGGCGTTGGATGACGCTGTACATTACCAATGCCGCACAGACGCTGACATTCAGGCTCTCTGTAAAGCCATACATCGGCACTTTGACAAATTCGTCCGCCTGGGAGATAACCGTATCGGACAGTCCTGTCAATTCAGTACCGAAAAAGAATGCCATAGGACCTTTCCCCAAATCCAAAGCATCAATCAGGGTATCATTGGTGTGGGGCGTAGTGGCAATAATTCGATAACCAGCTGAACGCAAACAATTTATTGTTTCCTGTGTGTTGTTTTCCAATTCTTTGTGGCGATGCAGGGTCAGCCATTCCCTCGCCCCCTGCGCTACGGTAGAGGTCGTGTCATACGGATTCCGGTTTTCTATCAAATGCACGCTTTGAATGCCGAAACAATCAGCCGAACGCATGACGGCACTCTGATTATGAGACTGGTATAAATCTTCGAGGACAATGGTCACATATTCTGTCCGTTCCTCAATCAAACGGTCAAACAACCTGTTTTTATCATCGACGACAAACTCCCGTAAATAGGCAACTTGTTCTTTTATGCTTTTCATCCTTCTTATTCTGAAACAAAACACAAGGAAGGGACGCGCAAAACGCCCCTTCCTTTAATCTCCTAATGTTCTAAATTAGCATTTTTCAGCCAATTCTGCGCCTGCTTTGAATTTAACGACTTTCTTTGCCGGAATCGTTATCGTTTTTCCGGTTTGCGGATTCCTGCCGGTTCTTTCACCTCTCTCAGAAACGGAGAAGGTTCCGAATCCTACTAATGCAACCTTATCGCCTGCATTCAATGTTTCTCCTACTGTTTCTACAAAAGCTTCCAGAGCTTTTTTGGAATCTGCTTTCGTCAAGCCTGCTTTTTCAGCAATCGCGTCGATTAATTGAGCTTTATTCATAATACAATAATTTTTAGGGTTAGAACATTAAACCTTTTTCACTCCTCGCAAATGTAAGTAATTTATTGAATGAAACAATACTTTTCAGCAAAAAAATAAGGGCTACCCAAGAAAAAACTGAGAATTCCCCCTATTTTCTCTTTTAACTGATGTGTTCGGCACATTTTTCACCATCCATGGCAGCCGATACGATTCCTCCGGCATAGCCAGCCCCTTCTCCACAGGGATACAGCCCTACCACTTCCGGATGGCAGCATACTGCATTGCGGGGAATCCGGACAGGTGATGATGTCCGTGTCTCCACACCCAACAATAATGCCCGCGAGGATACAAAACCAGGCGCTTTTTTCCCAAAAATTTCCAACCCGGCAGATAAACGATGGTACAATAAATCAGGCAACCATTGGTTTATCAAAGACATTTTTACCCCCGGCTTATAAGAAGTAGAAGGCAGTTCCTGTTCCAATTTACCCGCCAAAAAATCCGTCAATACCTGTGCAGGAGCAATCAAGCCGCCTCCTCCCTCCTGCCATGCCTGCCTTTCCAAATCCTCCTGAAAATTCATTCCTGCAAAAATGCCCTCATATCCCATAATGTTCAATTCCTCTTTTCCTACAGCAGTTACAATTGCCGCATTCGCCCAAGCCGTATTCCGCGCAGAGGAAGACATTCCATTCACTACTTGCTGTTCCGCACCCGTAGCTGCCGGCACGACCACACCTCCCGGGCACATGCAAAATGAATACACTCCCCGCCCCTCAATGTTAGTCACAAAATTGTATTCTGCTGCCGGCAACCACTTTCCCCTGCCTTGCGGCGAATGGTATTGCATGCAATCTATGTCGTGTTGCGGGTGTTCCAAACGTAAACCCACTGCAAAGTCTTTGGGTTCCAATAATACAGCACGCTCGTACAACATCCGGTATACATCCCGGGCGGAATGCCCTGTTGCTAAAATCACATGACGGGCTTCATAAATTTCTCCTCCAGCGACAACTCCGCATACCTGCCTCCCATGAATCAATATATCCGAAACCCTCGTGCCAAAATGAATTTCCCCACCCCAACGCTCTATGGTTTTGCGGATGTTGACAATCACCCCCGGCAGTTTGTCTGTCCCGACATGCGGATGGGCATCTGTCAATATGCGTGCGTCAGCGCCATGATGGACTAAAATCTCCAAAATTCGCCTCACATCTCCCCGTTTTTTGGAACGGGTAAACAATTTCCCATCCGAAAAAGTACCGGCACCCCCTTCTCCAAAACCAAAATTGGAATCAGCATCTACGATTCCCGTTTTATACAAACGGTTCAAATCCTTCTTGCGCTCCTCCACCGGTTTGCCGCGCTCCAGGACAATCGGCCGGAATCCTCTTTCTATCAAACGCAAAGCAGCAAAAAGACCGGCAGGACCTGCTCCGATAACAACCACACTCTCTTTGGCTGCCACCTCTTGATACTTTGGTATGAAACAAGGCTCTTGCTGTTCAATGCAGTCAATATGTACTCCCAATGTCAGATTAAACACCACCTCCCGTTGCCGCGCGTCAATGGAACGGCGCACGACATCCACCCGGCAAATCCGTTGCAATGCAAGCTGCAACGACTGTGCAGCAACTTTTTTCAACCTCCCTTCCTCGCCTGCATCTTGAGGAAGCATCCTGACCTGAATTTCCTTATACATCCGTCAAACTATATTTTCAAGCGAAAATAGCTATTTTTCTTCTTCCATCCGCTACATTTCCCCGAAAAAATGTAATTTTGAAAAACTAAATTTTATCGATATGAACAAAATAGCATTTATCACAGGAGCCACGTCCGGAATCGGTCAAGCAACAGCACTAAAAGCTGCCGAAGCAGGGTTTGACCTTATCATTACCGGACGACGCCAGGAACGGCTCGAACAACTTGCAGAAGAAATACACCGCAAAAATGCCGACGTTCTTCCCCTGAATTTTGATATCCGCAAAGCGGATGAAGTCCAGCAAGCGATAAACAATCTGGAAGGGAAATGGCGCAATATTGATGTCTTGGTAAACAATGCCGGACTTGCAGTCGGCGTTTCCCCTATCCAAGATGGCATATTGGACGATTGGGAGCGCATGATTGACACAAACATCAAGGGCTTACTCTATGCCACCCGCGCCATCGCACCTCTTATGATTGCACGCCATACAGGGCATATTGTCAATATCGCCTCCATTGCCGGCAAAGAAGTTTATCCGGGCGGAAACGTGTATTGCGCTACGAAACATGCCGTGGATGCCCTGTCAAAAGCCATGCGCACAGATATGTTGAAGCATAACATTAAAGTCACGAATATTGCTCCCGGTATGGTTGAAACGGAATTCTCAATTGTCCGCTACAAAGGAGACCTTGAAGCTGCCGCCAATGTCTACAAAGGTTTTACGCCGCTCACCAACGAAGACATTGCCGACACCATCCTGTTTGCCATTACCCGCCCGGCGCATGTGTGCCTGAACGACATTGTCATTATGCCTACAGCGCAAGCTAATTCCCGGGATGTAATCAGAAATTCGGACAGCCAATAACCTTCATTTCGGGAAAAGCGTCCTTTATTTCCTTCATAATTTTCTTTTCTTTCTGGTTTAATCTAACTTAAAGAAAAGAAAATTATGATTGTAGCTTATTTACGCGTCAGCACTGAAAAACAGCAAGTCGCAAACCAGAAAGCGGAAATTTCCCGCTATGCCAGAGAAAAAGGCATCAAAGTAGACCATTGGTTAAAAGAAACCATCAGCGGAAAATGCAAAAAAGAAAAAAGATTGCTCGGCAATCTATTAGAAAAACTCAATGCAGGCGATGTGCTTATTGTCACAGAACTCTCCCGGCTCAGCCGTTCGCTGTATGAAATCATGAATATCCTGAACTTCTGCTTGGAGCACAAAATTATCCTATACAGCACAAAAGACGGATACGCTTTCGACCATAGCCTTAACAGCAAAATATTAGCCTTTGCATTTGGATTGGTCGCCGAATTGGAGCGTAACCTCATTTCCCTCCGTACCCGCGAGGCTTTAGCTGCCCGCCGTAGCAAAGGCATCAAACTCGGACGCCCTGCTGCTTATCGCCCCAAATATTACCTGCTCAACAATAAAATTGAGCAAATCAAAGAATTACTGGAAAAAGGATATTCCGTCAGGCAAATCTGCCAAGCACTCGGCATGTCGAGAAGCACTTTTTACCGGTATAGAAAATACATTAACCACCACCTTCCACCTATCCCCAAACAACCCATTTTAGCCGGAATAAAACCACCCCGTTCCCTTAGAAAATAATAGGGCACCATCCAAGAGACTACGACTGTTGTCGCCAGTCTCTTCTACCCAATCTCTCATTCCAACTCCAAGCCGAAAATCTTTTTCAATTCAGCAACCACCGGATTTATCTCTACAAAACGGTTAAACTTCTCCTCCGCAGTATATAATTTCTTGACCTCCGTTGTTTTATTTGAATCAAACAATTGAAAATCAAAACTAAGGAAACCATTGTTCAAAGTTTTCATCAACACATGGCTAAAATGCATTTGAATGGCATGCAATTTTTCCATTTGAATCTGATTGTCCACAAAAATCCGGATTTGGTCTCCTGACACAATCGGCTGGTGAGATTCCAAAGCAACAGCAACAATCGGATCCGGATGGCAATTCTCCACATAATGCCGTATTGCATCACGCACTTTCTGTTCATCTATTGCATCATGACTTTTAATCTTTTCGTATTTTGCCTCCTGTTCTTTTACCTCCGCTGGCTTTTGCTCATTTAAAGCCGACAATGCCTCCTTTATTTTAAAAGAAGTCGAAGGTCGGGCACTTGTCTGGACGACCGTTTTCTCCGCTGCTTTTTCTACCTTAGGCGCAGCAACGACAAGATTTCCCAATTTCCCTTCAAAACCTTCTATTTTCAGCAAACTGAAAAATTCAGAGGCATTCAGGCTTTTTTTTTTAATTCATTGATTTGACACAAACGGATAAAAGCAATTTCCACACAGAGCCGTTTCTCTACCCGTTGTTTATACTGCATCTCGCACTGCTCAATTACCTTCAAGGCTTCATACAAGAAATCGACTGTACATTCCGCTGCCTGCTTGGCATAACGTGCCTTAATGGATGCACTGACTTCCAATAACTGAACGGTTGCCGGATCCTTCGACACCAACACATCCCTAAAATGTTTGCCCAGACCAGCAATAAGGCTGCCACCGTCAAATCCTTTTTCAATAATTTCATTCAACAACAGCAACGCATCAGATACCTGTCCATTGAAAAAATGATCGGTTAGACGAAAATAATAATCATAATCCAACACATTCAAATTTTCAATGACTTTCGCATAGGTCAATTCCTTCCCACAAAAACTAACGACTTGGTCAAAAATAGAAAGCGCATCACGCATTGCCCCATCTGCTTTTTGAGCGATAATATCCAAGGCTGCTTCCTCTGCTACAATGCCTTCTTTCGAAGCAATGGATTTCAAATGCTCTACAGTATCTCCCACTTTCATACGATTGAAGTCAAATATTTGGCAGCGAGAAAGAATCGTAGGCAAAATCTTATGTTTTTCCGTTGTTGCCAAAATGAAAATGGCATGTGCAGGCGGTTCTTCCAATGTTTTCAGGAAAGCATTAAAAGCCGCTGTACTCAGCATGTGTACCTCGTCTATAATATAAACGCTGTATTTCCCAACCTGAGGCAATATACGCACCTTGTCTACCAACTCACGGATGTTATCCACGCTGTTATTGGAAGCAGCATCCAATTCATGAATATTCAAAGAACGCCCTGCATCAAAAGCTTTGCAGGATTCACATTCGTTGCATGGTTCAGCATTCGGCTGCAAATTCATGCAGTTAATGGTTTTCGCAAAAATACGCGCACAAGTCGTTTTGCCCACTCCACGAGGACCGGTAAACAAATAGGCTTGCGCCAACTGATGATTCATGATGGCATTCCGCAATGTGGAAGTAATTGCTGCCTGCCCTACGACAGAATCAAAACTTGCAGGCCTGTATTTCCGTGCCGAAACGATAAAATTGTCCATATCAAATTCTTTCAAGGTCTGACTTTGCTACCCATCCTTCATTACCATCTGCCAAGCGGATATTATACCAATCACCCAACTCTTCTACAATCCGAACTTTCAACCCTTCGTGTATCAGAAACAGATTTGTCCCGCTATCATTGGGCGCCCCCTTCACTGTCACACTGGGGGTCGTTATGATGGCATATTCCCGCTCAGAGATTCGCTTATTCTGACGAGAAGCAAAAAACACAGCCCCTAAGGTAAAAAAGAATACAATAATTCCCACAACAAAACCTGTTTTTTTTACAAAAACCGAACGGGAATAAAAAAACAAGGCTGCCATAATCAGGAAAACAATAAAGAATCCCACAGACCAATAAGCCCATCCGTCAGCAGATAGGCTTGTTGCCAAACTCTTATACCACCGAACTAAAAATAGCTCAGGCAAAACCTCTATTTTATCGACAATTGCTTGTTGTGCCATTTGCAAGTTGTAACGGGTCATTGCATCCCCGGGATCCAATAGCAAAGCCCGCTCATAGTTTAAAATAGCCTGCGTATTTTCCCCCAATTTGTAATAACAGTTGCCTAAATTATAATACAAATTTGCCGATTCCATGCCATCCGCCCGCATTTTATTATAAATATCGGCAGCGGTGGCATAATCTCCCTCGGAATAAGCCTGCTCCGCTTGCTCCTCTGTCGATGAATTGGCAGCCATGACAGCCAAACTCATAAACAACCATGATAATATAAGTAATATCCTTTTCATTTGCAATACTATATATTTTTATCCAACTTTGTAATCACTTCAATGCTTCGCGCATAGACTTTCTCCATTTCATTATCCGAATTGCTTCCGGGAGCATAACGCGCGTATTCACAGGTATCAAGCAAAGATATAAAATCTTTCATCAAATCCTCGCTCACATTTTTGCGCTGCAGGATTTCACTGATATTGTCCCGATTCAATTCCGCCTTGTCGATATTGAGTTTATAACTCATGTACCCCCACAATGCTTTCAATACCTCATCATAAAACTGTTCCCCATTGTGGCTTTTCAAAGCGGTAGCCGCTAATTTCAAGCGTTTACGCGCCATCTTTGTCGCTGTCCGATTTTTTACTCGTGCAATATCCGCATTGGCTTTTATCCGCTGGCGATTGAAAACAAACGCTGCAATGAAAAGTGCCAATGGAATAAACAATGACAACCAATATTTCAATGTACCGAAGAAATGGACTCCGGCTTCTTTCAAGTTCAAACTGCCTGTCTTCAGATAACGGATGTCCTCTCCCACCTGACGGATATCTTCTTTCTTAAAAGACTGGACAACATTGCCGGAAGTACTTCCTGTTTGTCCTTTTTCCGCCCCTTTCCGCACATGGATTGCGTATTCCTGCCCTACAATGGTCTTATAGGTATTGGATTTCGTATCATAATAAGAATAGCGAATTGCCGGAATTTTATAATCTCCGGAATAGCGTGGAATCAACACATATTCAAAAGATACCGTCCCAGCCATACCATTCTCAGAAGTATTCACATTACGCGATTCCTTCGGGTCGTATGCCTCAAAATCCAATGGAAAATCCATCACCGGTGCTTGTAACAATTTTAAATTGCCTTGTCCGGAAAAAGTCACCTTATAAGTAATTGCATCATTGGCACTGACCGTATCTGCCGAAAGCGATGTAGACATAGTAATATTGCCGACAGTCCCCGAAAAACCTGCAGGTTTCCCATTCTGAGGCAATTCCTTCACCGTCACTGTTACTGGTTTGCTTCTTCTCATTGCCCGGACATCCCGGTAATTCCCGAAAAAGTCATCAAAAAAACTATGTCCGCCACTTGCCAAGCGTTGTCGCACAATACATTCCAATTCAAACGGCTCAATGACGATTTCGCCTGTATGCTGCGGGAAGAGGAGCACTTTACGGATAACCCCGACATTATAAATTTGCCCGTTATAAGTTTCCCGCACCAACTCGATCCGTTGAGGAGTTGGAATCTCTTCTGCCAAAAAGCCATCAAAAGTTGGGAATTTGCTTCGTCCGAAATTAGACAAATCTACCTTTGTATACACTTTGATTGTAGCGACCAAACTTTCTCCCAAATAAAGGCTCTTTTTAGAAACATCCACCTTAACAAACAGATTCTCCTCGTTCACCGAAGCGGTTGCATCCGGTTGAATCGGTTGCCCGCTGTTTCTACCCGAAGATGCATTGGAATTAGTGTTGCCCTTTACGACTTCAATCGTCAATGCGTTCGACTGATATTGCTTGCCGTCTATAGTGACAGTCGCCGGAGCTATCTGGAATTTCCCCTCTTTTGTTCCCTCCAAAAGGTAAGTATAAGTATAAGATTTACTTTGGGTGGACTTTCCGTTTACAAACGAGAAAGAAGACGACTGGCTCACACTCGGTCCCATTAACAACTCAAACCCTTCCAATGTTGGCACTTTCAAATTTGTACCTTCTTGGTTAAGCGTATAAGATAACCGGAATTGCTCGCCCGTTGCCACAACTGACGGCGCAGAAGCTTCAAACTTGACTTCCTGCCCATAGGCAATCCCCGTAATAAACAATAGTAATATAAATCCGAATCTTTTCATTTGTCCTAAATTAATACCATCTACGGCGTGCAAATTTACCAATTTTTATCGATTTTCAACCGCTTGGCTTTTTGCTCTTGCGCCTTTTGTTTTTGCACTTTTTCTTGCACTTGTTTTTCATCATTTGCCAAAGCCTCTAACAATCGTTCCGCATCCTCTTTTGAAATCTTTCCTTCTTGTGGTTGCGCTTGTTGTTGATTTTGCTGTTGTTGGTCTTGGTTCTGTTGATCTTTATTTTGCTGATCCTGATTTTGCTGATCCTGATTTTGCTGCTGTTGTTCTTGTTGCTCTTGATTTTGCTTATCCTGATTCTGTTGATCTTTATTCTGCTGGTCTTGATCCTGTTGGTTTTGATTTTGGTCTTGTTGCTGTTGGTCTTGGTTCTGCTCCTGATTATCCTGATTCTCTTGGTTTTGTTGTTGTTGCTGCTGTTGCTGTTGCATGTGACGGGCATACTCCAAATTATATTTTGTCTGTTCCGAAGTCGGATTATTTCTTAAGGACTCCTTATACGCCTCTATGCTTTCCTCCGTCTTCTCCATAGATAACAAGGTATTACCTATGTTATGATAAATTTCTCCCAACCGTTTCTTATCTTTTTCCTGCTCTGCCAAAGCAGAGAATTGCTCCAACGCCTCCTCATATTTTTTTTGCTTATAAAGAGCGTCAGCCATATTAAAAGCCGCTTCAAATGAATCCGCCTTCTTATCCGCCGCTTTCCGGTACTCCACTTCGGCTTTTTCAAAATCCTGTTGTTCAAACAGGTCGTTACCTTCACGTATGTATTTGCGTTCTTGCTGGGCAGTGGCATGTCCCACGGTCCCCAACAACAAAATCATTGCCATTACAACTTTTACCATAGCACGTCTCTATTTATTGTTCGTCATTTTTCTTATTAAAAATATGGATATGCAAAAAGCGCTTGTTCTTGCGTCCCAATACCATAAATTCCACAAACAGGAAAAACAATCCGGCAAGCAGGAAATACTGGTACTTTTCTGCATAATCCGAATACACCTTCTCCTCCAACAAAGTCTTCTCCATCCGGTTCACCTCGTCCAACAAACGGGTCAGTCCCACATCGGTATTATTCGCACGGATATACAATCCTTCCCCCGCTTTTGCTATTTCTTGCAAAGTACGTTCATCCAATTTAGACACGACCACATTGCCACTCCCGTCCTTCATAAACTCTCCCGGGCGTCCAGGTTCCGGAATCGGAGCTCCTTGTTCCAACCCCATCCCTATCGTGTGGATAGCAATTCCCTGTTCGTGTGCCCGGTGGGCAGCTGCCACTGCATCATCCTGATGGTTTTCGCCGTCCGTAATGACAATAATGGCTTTAGATGTTTCCGTCTGTGGTGTGAACGACTTGGCTGCCAAATCAATTGCCGCACCGATAGCTGTCCCCTGCACCGGAACAACATCTGTGGTAATATTAGACAAAAACAACTTGGCTGAAGAATAGTCTGTCGTAATAGGCAATTGCACGTAAGCATCGCCGGCAAATACAATCATCCCGACTTTGTCGTTTGACAACTTTTCCACCATCCGGGCAATCGCCATTTTTGCCTTTTCCAAGCGGCTGGGTTTAATGTCTTGCGCCATCATGGAATTGGAGACATCCAACACCACCATCAATTCCACGCCTTGTTTCTGCACCTGTTGCAACTTAGAGCCAAACTGAGGTCCCGCAACTCCCAATATGACAAAAAACAAAGCCAATACGATCAGAACAAATTTCCATGCTCCCCGTTTCAAGGAAAGCAAAGGCATCAGCGGTTTCAACAATTCAGGATTACCAAATTCCGCAATTGCCTTCTTCTTCTTGTTAACCATTACCACATAAAAAGCAATGAGCAATGGTATCACAATCAACAAATATAATAACTCAGGATGTGCAAATCTAAACATGGCATTACAATTTAAAATCAACCTATTTCATTTTTACGGTATCTTCCGTAACAACGTATAACGGAGTAACGCTTGAGCAATCAAAAGCCCCATTCCTATCAATCCGAAGAGAAAATATTTTTCTTCTTTCTTGCTGAAGTGCTTCACTTCAATTTTGCTCTTCTCCAACTGGTCTATCTCCTCATAAATCTGCTGGAGCTTGTCATTATCGGTAGCCCGGAAATACTGGCCGCCGGTCAGGGAAGCAATCTGCTGCAAGATTTCCTCGTCAATTTCCACCGGCACATTCTGCAACTGCACTCCGAAAGGCGTCATCACCGGATAAGGAGCCTCTCCGTAAGTACCTACCCCGATTGTATAAACCCGGATATTGAACGTCTTTGCCAATTCTGCTGCTGTCGCCGGAGCAATGGAACCCCGATTATTCACGCCGTCGGTTAGCAAAATCACCACTTTCGACATGCCTGGACTGTCTTTTAGGCGATTCACGGCATTCGCCAATCCCAAACCGATAGCCGTCCCGTCCTCTATCATTCCGCTTTTCACCTCCCGCAGCAAATTCACCAAAACGGCTTGGTCTGTCGTCAGCGGGCATTGTGTAAAACTCTCCCCTGCAAAAGTAACCAACCCAATCCGGTCTTGCGGGCGTTCCAATATAAATTTCGTTGCCACCTCTTTGGCTGCTTCCAAACGGTCAGGAGTAAAATCCCGTGCCAGCATACTGCCCGACACGTCCAACGCCAACACAATGTCAATCCCCTCGCTCGTATAAGTCTGCCAACTGTTGTCCGATTGCGGGCGCGCCAAAGCAAAAATCAGAAAAGCAATCGCCAACACCTCCAATGCAAAAAGCACATGCCTCAACCAAATGCGTCCGGTATGTTTTATACCCTTAAAGACCCGCAAAGAAGAAAACTGCAAATCGGCATGCGACTTTTTTTCACGGAAAACATACCATAATATCATCGGTATTAACAATACCAACAACCAAAAATATTTCGGGTTTGCAAATTCGTATCCAAACATTTCGATTTCTATTGAACGTTATTCTTTTCATCAGCCTCTTCATCGGCTTTTTTCTCTTCTTCCAAGCGTTTACGCTCTTCTTCTGCCCGACGCTGTTCCTCTGCCTGCAACCGCTCATGCGTAGTTTGCACAAAAGCGTAAGCCGTATCCAAATGACGGGCATTCTCATCCTGCAACGGAGTAAACTTGGCAAACTTCACGTAATCGGCAGTCGTCAGCATCTCCTCGATTTTCTCCCGCTCAACCGCTTCCACCTTATCGCATTGCTTCAGCTCGTGCAAAATTTCAGTCGAAGTCTGTTCCATGGCAGAAATCCCCAACTCTCCGTCCAAATACGAACGGACAGTATCCGTCAGTCGTGTATAATATTCCTTCTCATTTCCGGGTTGCCAAAGTTTTTCCTCCTTGATAGCATCCAACGAACGGATGGCTTTCACATACGGTGGAATAACCTCCTTCTTTGGCATGAAAAGCGGTTGGTGTTTCTTACGACGCTGCCACAAGAACCATGCGCCGGCTATCACGGCAAGCCCCAAAAGCGTCCACAGCAAATAAGGCAATATCTCTGCAAATGTCCAAGGCGCCGCATAAGGCAATACAATATCATAGTTGCCTTTCTGAGGGTCAACTTCAAAAGTATTCACAGCAAAACCCACTTGTTCCGTCCGAAGCACATTGTCATACTCCTTACCCCTCACCATGATAGGCATAGAAGGAATCACATATACCCCCGTGTCGAAAGCTGTAATCACATACTCTTCCGTCAGTACCCATTTCCCGTCATCTTCCCATACGGAATCGCGCACCGGACCGGAAATAATTTCCACTCCCCGCGTCACTGTGTCTTTCAACTGCGGGAAAAGCACCCGCGTTTCCGCATCGCTCCTCACCTTAAAAGTCAAATGCTGCTGGTCGCCAATCAGCATATAATTGGTGTCCAATTCCACCCCATACTCCAAATTTTGGGCATGTGCAACACCAACCCCCAACAGCAAAAACATAGACAATATTACCTGTTTCAAACACATATTTCTCAATCTAAAATCGTCATTCAACAACACAACTTTTCACGAACGCTTTTTAAACAGCGCTATCAAAGCTCTCACATAATCTTCGTCCGAACGGATATTCGCTACATCCACCCCCGAACGCTTGAACGTATTTTCCAATTCTTTCTGCCATTCCGCCATATATTTCGCATACTCGTCTCTCAGCCTTTTATCCGAAGTGTCCACCCACATCTGCTCCCCCGTCTCCGCATCCGTCAAAAACATCATGCCTACCGGAGGCAGCACATTCTCCCGAGGATCATACACCCGCAAAGCCACCACATCATGCTTTCGGTTGGCAATCGCCAAAGCATGCGAGAAATCATGCTCATCGATAAAGTCCGAAATCAAGAAACACGTACAACGTTTCTTTATGGAGTTGGTCATATACTCCAACGCCTGTTCAATATTAGTCTGCTTGTCCTCCGGATAGAAATCAATCAATTCCCGGATAATATGCAGGATATGCGTCCTCCCTTTTTTCGGCGGGATAAACTTCTCTATCTTGTTTGAAAAAAAGATTACCCCGATTTTATCGTTATTCTGAATGGCTGAAAAAGCCAGCACAGCGGCAATTTCCGTAATCTGGTTTTTCTTCAATTTGGAAACCGTTCCAAAATTACGCGAAGCGCTTACGTCAATCATCAACATGACCGTCAACTCCCGCTCCTCCTCAAACACTTTCACATAAGGTTTATTATGGCGTGCAGTCACATTCCAGTCAATATTCCGGATGTCGTCCCCATACTGATATTCGCGCACCTCGCTGAAGGTCATACCCCGTCCTTTAAAAGCAGAGTGATACTCCCCCGCAAAGATGTTCCGCGAAAGTCCCCGGGTCTTAATCTCGATTTTCCGTACGCGTTTCAATAATTCAGAAGTCTCCATAACCCACCATCATCATTAATCGTTAATCATTCGTCGTTAATCCCTCATCCCTTTAAGGTACTTCCACCTGGTTCAGGATTTCATTGATAATATCCTCGCTTGTGATATTATTTGCCTCTGCCTCATAAGTCAGCCCGATACGATGTCTCAACACGTCATGGCACACGGCACGCACATCCTCCGGAATCACATAACCTCTCCGCTTGATAAATGCGTATGCCTTTGCAGCCTTCGCCAACGAAATGCTGGCACGTGGAGAACCTCCGTAAGCAATCATATTGGTAAACTTCTCCAATCCGGCATCCTGCGGGAAACGGGTAGCAAAAATAATATCAATAATATACTTCTCGATTTTCTCATCCATATACACGTCTTTCACCACTTCACGCGCACGCACTATGTCGGCAGGTTTCAGGATGGTATTCGCTTTGGGAAAGTCTTTCGCCATATTTTGCCGCACAATCAACTTCTCCTCCTCCTTTTTCGGATAATCAATGACCACCTTCAGCATAAAACGGTCTACTTGCGCTTCCGGCAGCGGATAGGTTCCTTCCTGCTCTATCGGGTTCTGTGTTGCCATCACCAAGAACGGTTCCTCTAACCGGTAAGTCATGTCTCCAATGGTCACCTGGCGTTCCTGCATGGCTTCCAACAATGCCGACTGCACCTTTGCCGGAGCGCGGTTAATTTCATCCGCCAAAATAAAGTTAGCAAAAATAGGTCCCTGTTTCACCACAAACTCTTCCCGTTTCTGGGAATAAATCATCGTACCAAGCACATCCGCAGGTAAAAGGTCGGGAGTAAATTGTATGCGGCTGAATTTTGCGTCAATAGTCGTCGCCAGTGTATTGATTGCCAAAGTTTTTGCCAAACCGGGCACGCCTTCCAGCAAAATATGCCCGTTGGAAAGCATTCCTATCAAAAGCCCCTCCACCAAATGTTTCTGCCCGACAATCACTTTATTCATTTCCATATTGATCATATCAACAAAAGAACTCTCTTGCTGTATGCGTTCATTTAATGCTTTAATATCGACAGTATCCATTTCTTCTAATTTTATTTGTTATATCTTAATCGATTTCTTCTCCTTTCTTGCAATCATTACGCCAAAGTTACTCATTCAACTCTCAAATGTTAATTCCCAAATCGTTAAATATCATTTAAGGTTTTCCAAAAAAACGCCCGGCAGGCACTGACGCTCGCCGGGACTCATTTTAACATTTCCCTTTATTTTTCTGTTGGATAAGTCGCACAACTTCCCACCCCAACACATAAATTGTGAATACAAATATCAAACAACGCAAAACCACATCCATCGTCTTCCGTTCCTCCCAATGATGGAAATCAGACCACAAAAAAGGCACCAT